>JAISIJ010000480.1 GCA_031262245.1 Oscillospiraceae bacterium
GCTTCATAACCGCTCGCTGTAATATGGCAAGTATTTTAACAATTATTTTAATAATTCTTGGTGGGTCCATTCTCACAATATTCTTTTTCGGAGCTGGGATAACACTTATGTCAAATATCGAAGAATATGATGGATTCTTTGCAAAGATGTTAAAAAGTGGCATAGGAATGTTGCTTATATTATTAGGGTTAATAACAATTGTCATAATGCTTGTCGCATGTTTATCCACTTGGAATACTTAAAACTTAAATAATATATTACCTTATCAAATTTTTCAAGGAGAAAGATAATGAAAATTTCTAAGACAGAAATGTGCAAGGAATTCATTGAGTTAAAAGAACAGGCGAAAGTAATAAACGCCCGTGTTGATGAACTCAAATCAATGCTCAAGGCAGAACTTGGGGATAAACCAGCTAAGAAAATAGGCCCGTTTATTCTCTCCCTCGCGGTTCAGCACCGCCGTATCGTTGATACCGAAAAGCTCAAAGCCAACGGTCTTTATGCAGATTATTCCAAGGAATCAATCGTAGAACTCTTCTCGGTAAAGTAATTATGAAAGTATTATTAGTAATATTCTGTATCGTTTTGTTTGTTTTGTTTTTTACTTGCCCTGAGAAAACAGAAAAGGCAATGGACGACTTTTTACAAAAGCAAGCTCAAAAGACCGAGCAAAATGATTGATCCACAAGTCCTTCTCGTCCTCCAAGTTTTTGGAGGCGAGATTGTAAAACCAATTGTAAAAAACGGAAAAACCGAATACATTCCCCAAAAGAAAGCAACAAAAGAAGCCTATAAACAAATTTCAGAACAAATGACACCCTCATTGTTTTAACCTCAAAAATTATATAATAATATAAACAATATGGAGGAAACAAATGGAAGTTTGTGAAGATTTTGTGCGTGACGCTTTACAATCCAGATTCGACGAAGTAAAATCTCGTTGGGCTTGTGAAGCAACTAGCAGATTCTGGGAAGAATTTCTTGATATGATGGTTAATTGTGGCGTTAAGAAAGACGATACACCGTCGATTGTTGTTGACAATTATCTTATCAATTCTGACCACGGACCTATTAGCGATTATATTCGTGAAGGCGAAACCACAGCAGAAATGCTTAAGCGTCTGTCGCCCATATTCTATGATGATGAGTATATCATTGTCTCATATTAAGGAGAAATCATGGATTGGAATGTGTTTGAGCAATTGCTTGGAGATTATGGCGCTGCTGTTGCATATGAAAACCAGATGGAAAATACTGGTGATGCGACTGAACAAGACGCAGCATGGAAAACCACAGAAGAAGTAAAAAAATCACTTATTGATTATATAAAACTTCATGTTAAATAAGGAGAAAGAAACATGGCAAGTTATCCCCCGGAAATCGCCCTTCGTGGCAGATCAAAAAACGCGGCTGGTCGCATGGTGAATTGGAGAACCCAGTTTGAAGGCGAGTCGTATAATCAGGGTGCTGTCCTTTGCGTAATGAACCAGCGGTTCAAAGTTAACACCTATGCTGCGCAGAGTGAATCAGCCATCACGAGAATTGTTGCGACAATTTCTCCCAAACCGAAGGCATAAAAAATGGAAATAAAATTTGAAATAGAATGTCCAAAGGAGCCTTGTGGCTGGTGCTGCCCTGAATTTTGCACTGATAAAAACAAGCCTGAAAAGTGCAGCGAAAACCTTGCTGGGGCAATAAAAGATTATTACCTCGCCAGAATATTTAAACCAATCACACAATAAATTAAACCGAAAGTGCTAAGAAGCAGTGGGAAGCCTGGGCCTACTCGAACATAGCAATACTTTCAAAAACAGGGCTTATTCCTTTATAAGGAAATAATATATATTAACATTTAAAAAATATAATTATATTATTTTTAAATAGGCAAAAATTTTTATTTTTTACTATGTTAAGAACATAATACATTCAGATATCTATAAATTGAGGAGTTAATTTAATTATGGACAATGTAATAAAAGCATTAGAAGTTCTCGGGTTCTTTTCATCTGATAATAATGGATCTATTACTTTTCTTAATGAGAAAACTGGAAAGAAATGGAAAGTCCCTTCTAACAAAGAAAAATTAGATGAGTTCTTGAGAAAAGTATATAACAGACCAGGAGTATATCTTTAATGAATTTTCGAACGCGAAACAATAATTTTAACCGTATAGCGGATGCAAACCCAGTAGAATACTGCAACGCATATTTAAGATCCCTCAAAGGTTGGGATGACCTTCTTGCTTATCTTAAATCAATAGGTTGCACTTTGGGTTCAAACAGACATGGAAGTTTAATCTTTCAATCACCCAATGACAGGGAATGGTCATTTACTAAATGCCATAACCTTCGTTCATGGGCGGGTAGTAGAAATGTTCACGGCAGAACTTACTATAGATACTGTGGAACTGCTTATGCTGGAGATGGCATGAATCAATATCTTTGCTTCAGAAAAGAAATAGATCATAATACCACCGCAAAGGATCTAATGGAATTGCTTAAACAAAAAGAAAACAAGTATGGAATACTTACTGAATATGACATTATAAACCATCATCCAAGGACAGTAAAATGAAAATATTTTTTCTTGACGACTCAAAAGAACGACAAATTGTATTTCAACACCACTTTGCTAAACTAGCAGAAATAATTTTTGCTTCAGATATAGAAGAAGCAAAAGAAAAGTTCTTACCTAATGCTGAATATGATCTAATTTTTCTTGACCATGATCTTGGTGATAGAATATTTGTTTCAAGTGAAGACGAAAACACAGGTGCAGAATTTTGCCGCTGGTTAAAAAATAATTGGGAAAATTCTGGAACACCTATTTATATCCATTCACATAATCCTGTTGGTGCCAAAAATATGATAAATATAATTGGAACAGCAAAACCCTATCCATTCGCTTATATGATGCATGATTGGAAAACCGGCAATATGCAGATGTTTGGAAAAACAATAAACGATATCTAATTACTCAAAATATATTTTAATATATGAAAAACAGATATACTGTCGTTTGTATAAACGATTATTATGCCGAAAACGGCAAATTAGTTACACCGGGAAATTTATGGGCAGCTTATGACACGTTTGAAAACCGCCTGGTCGGTTCGTATTCCGATCTTAAATATCGTATCGAAAACAAAGTGGAGGAAATGAATGCGTAAGTGGACAATTGCTGTGGGTAATGCACACCCTGCAAATTACGAAGTTATGACAATCTCTGCTAAAACCAGAAATGAAGCCTTGTTTCAAGCAGGATTAAGATGCGCCGGTCACGATGATTGGCATGTTCTCTCTGTTGATTATTGGCGGCCTTACAAAGAAATTCTGGGCTACCAAAGGAAGAATTAAATGAACTTTCAAAGCAAATTTACCGCCAAAAACACAAATGAAACAATAAACATTATTGTCGAAATTTGTGATAAAGGAATAGTTGAAAAACTTTCTCAGTGGTATGATGGTCACAATTATGGACAGCGCTTCCTCGCAATGGAAAAGGGAACTGATAAAAAGTGGCATTTCAAGTTTACTATTCACAACAGCCGAACTTCGCTTGTAAGCGATAATGTCTCCTCTGTTGAACAAGCGATTATGTCCTCATTCAATTTAACTGAGGACAGTGAAAAGCTGAACTCTTCAGATATCTACAAATGGATGATTGACAATGTTGTTTGTGATTTTTATCTCATTGGTGACTGGTCAAGAACCGGCAAGTGGGAAAATGGTAAAATGGAGTTGATAAAATGAAAAAAATTGTTTTAATAATTGCTTTATTATCTGCCACTATTTTTTCAGCAACTGCAAAAGGATTTTATTTTGAAACTGGATTAGGTCTTGGCGTTAGCATAACAGAATTAGAAAACACCAGTGTATCCTCAATTGCTCCCAATCTTGATGAAATGTCAGTAGACATAGGATTTAAAATGGGGTATGGACCACTTAACACAACACTTCCACTCTATATAGTAGGGGAATTTGCTGGAGCAGGTCATAGATTAGGAAATGGATATAGTTATGTTCAATTTAATTCTTATATTATTGGACCAGGAATTGTTATATATTTAACTCCTATTTTTCAAGTAGCAGGATCTTTTGGGTTTTCCCTTGCAGCTGATCAATTTTCCACAGGAGGAAATTACTACGGTAGTGGTTTTGCTGGAAACGCTTCACTGGCATTTGATATAGGAAAATACAAAAATGGCTGTTTAATTGGTTTTAAGTGGTTTGGCTCATCTAATACTCTAACTACTAGTGTAAAACAAAACTCAAATATGTTTGGTATATTCGTAAAATATACCTTTAGACATAAAGATCATAAATGGTTTTAATTAAATGAAAAAATTGTTACTTCTTGTTTTAGTTATTTTCTTATCAAGTTGCGTTACTGTCCCAAAGTCAAATGACGAAATCATAAAAGTAAATGATATGGAAATAACTAAAACAGAACTAACAATTGGAATCACGGTATCCACAATTTTAATACTAGCATTATTACCAGTTCACTTTTCTTGGGTTTGGAGGCTATAAATGCCCTTTGAATTAGGAATTATATTATTGTTTGTTGTGGTTCTTTTGATTGTTAGTATACCATTTTTTATTAAGGATTTTTAAAATAAATGAACATAGGCGTTCAAACAATTTTGTTAGTATTAGGAACTTTTACAGTTATAGTAATTTTTTCAATGTGGATGTGGAAGCATCACATGGAAATTTAAGGAGTAAATAAATGAAAAAGATTTGGTTATTGGCGCTGGTGCTATGCGTAGGAATTAGCACATTTGGATGCTCTACAATTTATGCTCAAGAGGCTCCGTCAATTCAGGAACTTCAAAGTAAAATTGATAAAACAGCTCTGGCATTTAATGCCCAAGAGGGATGGGGTGGTATAATGCCAATAAGTGGTATAACTCATTTAAACTTCATAAATGGTAGAGGGCAACAACTAGACTTATATTGGCAATTAGCACGAGTTGCTTATATTGACTTGAATAAATATGAACAAACAGAGATAGGAAACATTTATGGTGTAATGCCCGCTGGAACTATAATTGTTGGAACTGACGGTTCTTGTCAAGTAGTTTTAGGTTCAATAATAGACATTACAAATTATGGTAATTCAGTATTTTGTAGAATTGCAAGATTACAACTCAAATAAGTTAATCTAAATAGAATAGGAGCCCGCGAAAGGACTCCTAATATCCACAATTGGATAAACTCAATAATTATATAATTACCGGAGGGTAAATAAATGTTAGATACAAAAACAAAAGCAGAAATGATATGTCATATGCTTTCCGGTAGTGGGTATGAAGCCTACGAAGTAGGAGGCTGTGTTCGTGACAGTTGGCTTGAGAAAACTCCGAAAGATTACGACATAACCACCAACGCAACACCTGACCAGATAAAAGAAGTATTTGAACAGTTTCAGTGCCTAGATATTGGCGCAGCATTTGGAATCATTACGGTAATGGTTGAAGGCGAACCTTTTGAGATTGCTACATTTCGTGAGGATTCAAAATCTTCTGACAACCGCCACCCAGACGAAGTAAAGTTTGCCAGCGATATTACAGCAGATCTTTCACGTCGTGATTTCACAATGAACGCAATTGCGTGGAATATAGCAAAAGCTGAATACGTAGATCCGTTTGGTGGGATTGACGATATTATTAACAAAAAAATAAAATTTGTCGGCGACCCAGCAGAGCGTATTAAAGAAGATCATCTCAGAGTTCTTCGTGCATATCGTTTTGTTTCACAACTTGGTTTTGACCTTGAACAGCATACTCGCACTGCTTTAATGTTGGAAACCCGCAGAACAAACATACTTGAGGGTGTTTCACAAGAACGTATCACTGCTGAAATGAACAAGATACTTGTTGGCAAAAATTGTTTTCATGCTCTTTTTCTTATGGCAGTTGATGGAATTCTGTGGGAAATTATCCCTGAATTAAAAGATCAGTTGAGCCCCCACAATAATAAGTGGCATCTCGAATCTATTGATCAGTTCGGCAATAGTATTTTTACTCACACTTTGCTTGTTGTTGATAGTGCTTCAAAATCATTGCATACAATTCATCCCGACCACCAGGTTAATTTTATGTGGGCCGCGCTTTTGCATGATATAAGTAAAGTCCAATGTCGTGAAATACAGCTGATTTAAATAACTAATTATATGTGAAAGCATATAATAAAAAAGAATTTAAATGTAAATGGTGCGGAAGGATAAAAGAAACTACAGGATTTGGAAATGTTCAACATGAGAATTTTTGTAACTTAAATCCTTATAGAAAATCTAAAAAAGGTTACGGAAAAGGAAGAATAAGTCCTTTTAAAGGAAAAACTTACAAAGAAATTTATGGAGAAGAAAAAGCAAAAGAATTATCTGAATTGCGCAGTGAAAAAAATCCAGGAAGATTAAGAAAAGGCTTAACTCTAGATGAATTTTATGGAAATAATAAAGAAAAAAGAGAACTTATAAGAAAAAATAAATTAGCTTCAGCAGCTAGAGGAGAACGAAATGGAAATTATACTCATGGTGTTCCAAAAGGCGCTGGAAAAGGTATTCAAGGTTGGTATAAAAAACACTTTTTTCGTTCTCTGTTAGAGCTTTCTTTTATGGTAAAATTTCTTGAAAAAAATAATTATGAAATAAAATCAGCAGAGGGGTTTAGAATTCCATATACAAGTGGGGATGGAGAACATTTTTATTGTCCGGATTTTATAGTAGATTCTACTATTTATGAAGTAAAGCCCTACAAATTATTACACTATCCCTTAAATGAATTAAAATTCAAAGCAGGCAAAGAATGGTGTGCCAAAAATGATTTTAATTATCAAATAATTGATAGTTCAATGATAGAATCCTTAAAAATAAATGAGATATTTGAATTAATAAAGGTGGGAACAATATGCATGAAAGAGAAACAGTTGAAACGTTTGATGAAGTACTAAAACAAAATAATAAAGAAAAATGGTTCAAAGTAAACAAGCAAGCAACTATAGATTGGTCTAAAACTACAAGTCATTTTGTTGGGCATGATAAAGCAGGAGAGGAATTGTCAAGAAAGATTCTTACGCGAATGAAAATGTCCGCTAAAGCGGTTAATGAGATTTCCTCGATTGTTGGACTTCACATGAAAATGCACGAATTACCTGAAATGAAGAAACCGCACTCAATAAGGAAACTGATAGCAAACCCGTTTTTTGAATTGACATTTAATTTATCATTATCTGATACGGTTGGAACCGTGAG
>JAISIJ010000484.1 GCA_031262245.1 Oscillospiraceae bacterium
TTTTTACGATATACAACAGCAATATCATTATAGGCAGTTGCAGTATTCTCGTTTTCTTCTCCTAAAACTTTTTCATATATGTTTTTAGCTGTATGAAGATTTTTAACACAAGTTTCATAATTAAAATTTACATTAGATTCTATTTTGGCTAAAAGGTGATAAATATCTGCAATTTCTTTAGTTTCTTCTTTTCCTATTCTTGCAATTATAAATTGTAAAATATTAATTAAGTATTTCTTTTGATAATAATAGTGATAATCATTCTCTTTTTCATAAAGTCTATTTAAAAGTTTTTGGCATTTTTGTGAAGTAGGAATTAATTGGTCAAAAACTGAATCTGAAATAATCGGGTGCATAAAGATTTTTTCGATGCCTTCCCGTCCTAAAAAATCCACCCAACCTTTTTTCCAAAGTGCATTTGGAATATCATAATTTTTAAGAGAAAGCCATTCTTTGAGTTTTGTCAGTTCAACCCCATCATAGGGAATTATCGTCATATATGTCAAAAACTCTTTTTCTTCAACAGACAAATTATTTACTTTAAACAAAGTCACTATATGCTGTAAAAATGTTTCATTTAATCCGTTTTCGCCTTTAAAAGGTTCGGTTATTTCAATCCCGAGCTTGTTTTTTTTAAGAATATCGAGCAATTCTTTAAGGGATTTATGTGATTCTTTTGTTACTCTTGCCGCAAGAACAACTACTTTTGTGTTATATTGTAAAACATCATCAATAATTTCACGCAGAATTTCATTATCTTTGAGTTGTATTTCTTTGGAATAATTATCTTTGAAAATTGTTATAAGGTCGTCCTCGCCCAGTTTATCTATATCAATTTCTTTCGCTTTGATTTTAGCGAAACTCAAAACGTCCTTTTCTCTTATTGTGAAAAGGTATTTAATGTTATTGTTTGGATTTAAAGGCAACGTGGACAAACTGATTATATCACTTTTGATATTATTAATGTTAATTATAAACAATATCTTCTTGTCTGTTGTTTCTAAATATTCTCTGATTTGTTTGAGTTTTTTATCATATTTTACTTTATCTTGTGGCTTTTCGTTTTCAAACTCAATATTAGCGACTAAAGTGTCGTCGATATTTGTTGCAAACTCAAATTCAAAGATACAATCATAGGTTTCTTTTTTTTCTTTTTCGGCATAATAATACGCACAGGTCGTTTTGCCTATACCGCCTTGCCCGTAAAGTACAACAATATCATTGTGTTCAAAAGCCGCTTTAATAGCTGAATATTCGTCGTCACGTCCACGGATTTCATCAATATTAAAACTAAAAGGTTTTCTTTTAATTTCAAGGGTTTTATTAAAGAGTTTTTTTGTATTTCCTTTTGTATCTACCGCATTTTCAGTTATCTCTTGGGCATTTTTAACAGCACTTGTAGCGACTTTAGCAACTTTTCCTGTAATTCCTAAAAATTCTAAAACACCCATACTATCCACAGCCTTTTTACTTTTTATAGTATATTTTTTTAACAAAATATATCTTTACTTAATTATACACAGATTTTAAATAAATTGCAATATTTTTTCGATAAAAAACTACAAACTATAAATATTTAATATAAACCAAAGCCTAAAGACTGCCAACTATGAAAAGAATTAGGGAACTTCGAGAGTTGCAAACCACAGGAACTAATAGAAAAATAAAAAAGAAAAAAGTTGATTTTGGTGTTGGGATATGATATAATGAAGGGGTATGTGAAATTAATAATTTTTTTGGAGGAATTATATGTTAGTATCTGCTAAAGAAATGCTTGAGAAAGCGCGTGACGGAAAATATGCCGTTGCACAAATCAATATTAATAACCTTGAGTGGGTAAAGGCCGCTGTGCTTACTGCTCAGGAGTTAAATTCACCTATTATTCTCGGTGTGTCTGAGGGTGCGGGGAAATATATGTGCGGATTTAAGACAGTTGTTGCAATGACATCTGCTGTTGTGGAAAATTTCGGTGTTACTGTTCCTGTTGCTTTACATCTTGACCACGGCTCTTATGAGGGTGCAAAAGCTTGTATTGAGGCGGGATTTTCTTCTGTAATGTTTGACGGTTCACACTATCCTATTGCGGAAAACGTTGAAAAAACAACAGAACTTGTTAATATTTGCAATGCAAAAGGGCTTTCAATTGAGGCTGAAGTAGGTTCAATCGGCGGCGAGGAAGACGGCGTTGTGGGTGCGGGTGAATGTGCCGACCCCGACGAATGTAAACAAATTGCAGATTTAGGAGTTACAATGCTTGCGGCAGGTATAGGTAATATTCACGGTGTTTATCCCGAAAATTGGGCTGGTCTTTCTTTTGAAACACTTGAGGCTGTTAAGGCTAAAGTTGGTGATATGCCTTTGGTACTTCACGGAGGCACGGGTATTCCGGAAGAAATGATTAAACGTGCTATTTCTTTGGGCGTTGCAAAAATCAATGTAAACACCGAGTGTCAACTTTCTTTTGCGGCGGCAACAAGGAAATACATTGAAGAGGGCAAGGATTTAAAAGGAAAAGGTTTTGACCCTCGCAAATTGTTAAATCCCGGTTATGAGGCTATTAAAGAAACAGTAAAAGAAAAACTTACTTTATTTGGCTCTGTAGGTAAAGCTTAATCGTATTTCAGTACTTGTTTGAATTTTTTTGTTAATTTATGCGTGAACACCGCTGATAAGGCGGTGTTCTTATTTATTAACTGCCGAAGAAGTAGCCTAAAATAGTTCTTTTCTTTTTCGGTTTTCTAAGGCGTAGCTTGGGGTCGCTGTTAAGGGTCTTTTTAACAATTTGTTTAACTTTTTTCAGTTTTACTTTTTTAACTTTACGTTTTTTAAGCCCACAGCGTCTTTTACGCATACTGCTTGTTATGTAACTTCCCATAATGCTACCGCCTTTCTCGCATTACATACTTTTAGCTTATTATATACCCACAATGTAAATTTGTCAATAGATTTCAAATAAAAGGAGTGGATTATGGAAGAGTGGATTTAAGAACGTTGGGATACTTATTTGAAAAAGATACAAAAAAATGGACAAAAATGCTTGTTTTTTTATGCTGAAAAAATATTATTAAAAAAATTACAAAAAATCTTTGCAATTAAAATATATATATGGTATAATACAAAAGCATATTCAGTACATAAAGTCTTGGAGGGATTAGCATTTCTGTTCAAATTATTTTAATAACGGAGAAAAGCGGCACTATCCACGGTTCATTTGACGGTAGAAAGACCGGTTGCGGAATTAACCTCCAAAAAGCTTCTGCAAACCAGTATTCTCGTAAAGGTGAAACAACGGAAGATGTCGGAGATTTAACTTGCGAAAAGTGCAAAAATACCCTTGCTAAGAAAATGATTGCACTTTCCAACAAGGAACTCGAAAAAGAGTTAAGGGCAGAACGAGGAAGAGAAAAAGAAGAAGAAAAGAAAATGATTCAATTATCCGAAAAGGATACTATTGAAGCTATTTCTGTTGTCCCCGAAACTGCCAAAAAAGAGTTGCCTTATTCCGGAGGCAATAAGAATGACAAGAAGAAAAAGGGCGATTTTGCAAAAGAGCCGCCTAAGGTAGAAGTTAAACCAGAACCTAAGGTGGAAGTTAAACAAGAACCCAAGGTAGAAGTTAAACAGGAACCCAAGGTAGAAGTTAAAGAAGAACCTAAGGTTGAAGTTAAACAAGAACCCAAGGTAGAAGTTAAAGAAGAACCTAAGGTAGAAGTTAAACAAGAACCTAAGGTAGAAGTTAAACAAGAACCTAAGGTAGAAGTTAAGCAAGAACCTAAGGTAGAAGTTAAGCAAGAACCTAAGGTAGAAGTTAAGCAAGAACCTAAGGTAGAAGTTAAAGAAGAAATAAAGGTTGAGGAAATAAAAGCTGAACCTATTGCACCGTTGCCTCTTGAGGATATTCCTATTTTTGACATAACAGCTTTTGACCCTCTCCCTGAGATTAAATTCCCTGATTTTATACCTTTGCCCGATGATTTATCTGAATTTATATTACCCGATGGTTCAAAATCTGTTAATATCGACTCTTTTGATGTTAAATATGAAACAGAGGAAGTATTGAGTTTTTCCGGGAAAGAAACATCGGCATTAAAGTCTATAAGTTCTATTTTGAATAAAAAGGATAGTGTTGAGAATTTCGGCGAAAACACACCGAAACTTACACCTATTGAAGATTTCGGAAAAGCTATAACTCCGAAAACTCCTGTATCTCCGAAAATCACTCCTGTTGAAGAAGTTGCAAGTACAACTACTCCTAAAATCACATCTATTGAAGAAATCTTAAACACAAAATCTCCCAAAGTTACTCCTGTTGAAGAAGTTGCAAATACAACTACCCCGAAAATTACACCCATTGAAGATTTCGGGAAGATAACATCTCCTGTAACTCCTAAAATCACTCCTGTTGAAGATTTCGGAAAGATAGCACCTCCTGTAACTCCTAAAATTACACCTGTTGAAGATTTCGGAAAGATAGCTGCTCCTGTAACTCCTAAAATTACACCTGTTGAGGATTTCGGAAAGATAACATCACCTGTGACTCCTAAAATCACACCTGTTGAAGATTTCGGAAAGACTTTATCTCCCGAAATTACACAAATTAACGGAATAGACAATATCGACAGTGCGAAAGAAAAAGTCGTACCTATTGTTGAAGTTCCCGATATAAAATCTCTTGCAAGATTGGAAGAAGTTTTCGAGTTTACACTTGAGGACGAACCTGTGTTGCCTAAAACTAAGGTTTTTAATTCTGTTGTTTCTCAACCCGTTGCAGAAAATAAGGTTGAAGTAAAGGTTGAACCCGTAGCAACGGAAGTGCCTAAACAGGAAATTAAAGTTTTACCTCCTATAAATGTTGAAGAACCAAAACAGGAAATGAAAGTTTTACCTCCTATTAATGTTGAAGAACCAAAACAGGAAATGAAAGTTTTACCACCTATAAACGTTGAAGTTCCGAAACAGGAAATGAGAGTTTTACCTCCTATAAATGTTGACGTTCCGAAACAGGAAATGAAAGTTTTACCTTCTATAAATGTTGAAGAACCAAAACAGGAGATGAAAGTTTTACCACCTATAAACGTTGAAGAACCGAAACAGGAAATGAAAGTTTTACATCCTATAAATGTTGACGTTCCGAAAACAGAGGTAAAAGAGGAAATATCTGCTGAAGAAAAAAATCCGAAAAGTGAAAAAACTGCTATTCCTCAAGTCAGAAAAGGTACTCAACAGAATTATTCCGCTCACGAAGATGTTTTTGAAGTAGTGTTGAAATCTGAAGAAATGGATTTGGAAGCCACAGGTACAGAGGAAGACTGGGAAGATATTGCAGCAAGTCTTTTTGCACCTAAAAATAAAATAGAATCTGCAATTGAAAAGAAATTTGAGCCTATTGTTTTCCAAAAACCTGCTCCCTCTGTTTCAGTTCAGCAACAACCGCAGATACGAGAGGAAATTAATACACCTAAAAAACCAAAGGCTGTTTCAACCCCTGAAAAACCGCAGTTATCAAGGGAAGAATTATTCCGTCTTGCAGAATTAGGGCGTAAAGTTAAAGAACAGGAAAGTACTGCAGTAGCTCCCGAACCCGAAGCAGAGCCGGAAAAAGAACCCGAGCCTGTTGCGGAAAAATTGCCTGTTGCAGAAGATATTGCGATTATCCCCGAAAATATTGAAATTTCCCCACAGCCCCCTCAAGGTGAGAAAATTGAAGAAACAATTGCAGAACCCGAAGAAGAGAAATTAGAGGGGTTTGCGTTTAATACAGATGATGATGTTATTCTTAAGGGTTTAGATAATATTCAAAATAATGCAAGTGATTTTGATATTGATGTTATGATACCCGGAAAAGCACCTGAAGTTATTGAAGATATATCCGACGTAATCAGTAAAATGACTGAAGTAGCAGAGAAAATATCCGAATCTAATGAAAAAATCGAACCGAAACAGGAGCAAGTAGAAGAAGAATTCACAAAAGAACCCGAAATTATACACGATATTTCAGAGGTTATTGATAAAATGTCAGAGGTAACAGAAAGTCTTGCTGATATTAAAAATGAAAATCTTGACTTTTTAGAACCTGTTTCACCTCAAAAAATAGATATACCTGCTGATTTTTCAGCAACAAGCTTTGACGATTTGAAAAAAGCACCCGTTACGGAGAAACCTGTTGTGAATTTCTCTACCCCAACAGCAGATTTGCCTAATTTACAAATTCCTCCACCTAATACCGCTCAACCTGTTTATGCACAGCCGTCTTTCGTGCCGCCTCCTGTTCCCGCACCGATGTATGACGCAAGCGGCAGATTGCTTGTTCCCACGGTTAATGAATTCGGTCAAGTTGTATATGTCCCTGCTGCACAGCCTGCATATGTGCCTCCGTCTTATATTTCCCCTCAAGCACCGTATGTTCCGCCTGTGTATGCTCCTAACGCTTATCCTCAAGCTCCTATCCCACCTACTCCGCCTCGCTCATATTCGACACCACCGCAGAAAACCACTTTTGCCCAGAAAGTACCGCGTGTTCCTAAACCGCCGCGTTCATCTAAAGTAGCTCCTCCTGTGGTTAAACCACCGAAACCTACTCCTCAACAGGTAAATTCGCCTACCTCTTCTACCGCACAATCCACTCCGGCTGCACCTACAGGCGGTATTAACCCTATGGTTATGAATATGATTAAGAGTAAACAGAAACACGAGGAAGAAGTAAAAAGTGTTGTGGATACTCCCATTATTACTGACCTTGACGATGCTTTGGGAATGTTCGGTGTTGAAACTAAAAAAGCAGAGGAAGATTTAAGCTTAAAGGATTTCAAGAAATATGAAATTCCATCGCCCTCAAAACAACAGCCTAAAGTTGAAATTTCCAAACCGAGAACTACAGATGTTCAACCTCAAAAAATGGATAAAATAGATTTAGCGTTCCAAAAGAAGATGGCGAAAATCGAAGCGGAAAAGGCAAAAGAGGCAGAAACTAAAAAGAAAAGGTAATGAATTATGGATACAAAATCAATTATTGCAGAAATTAAAAACGGTTTAGGCGAAGATTATGAGAAAAATATTGCTTATTTAGGCAAGAAGATAGAGGAATATAAATCTCACGAAAAAGTAGAAGAGATTATGCAAACTATTGACGTGCTTATGTTGGAACAACTACCTCCCGAAAAAAAGGAATATTTTGATAACGTTTTGTGTATCGACGGTGTAAGGCTTGATGTATTGTATAAGCGTGTTATAACACTTATGAGAACAGGCAATCTTGCCGCAGCTTATCAAACCATTTGTCCTTTGACAGACCATATTCTCAAACATTTTTGGGAAACAGAAGATGTTGTATATTTCACTTTTGAAAATCCTTTCCAACATCAGTTGGCAGGGCAATTGTTCAGAACAAGCAAGACGGTTAAACTTGCTCCGCTGAATTTTTCGGATATGTTTGTAATCAGAGGCTATCTCGCAATTGAAATGAAACACATTGACGAGGCGATTGATGCCCTTGAAAAAGCAATTGCGTTTAATCCCATAAATGTCAGTGCATATTTTGAGTTAGCTGAAGCTTATAAATTGCAGAAAAATATGGAGATGTTGCTCTTCACTATAAAAGATACACTTAAAGTTGCATATACAAAAGAAATTATAGCACGTTGTTATTGCAATTTGGGATATTATTGTATAGAAATCGGCGAACATCAAGATGCTATTCACTTCCTTATCCACTCTTTGACCTACTATCAAAATCCTAAAGTTACAAGTGAATTGGAACACATTGTTAAAACTACAGGTAAAGAAATTGGTGTACCTCTCTTTGCCGATATTACAGAAACTTTCCAAAAATACAATCAAGAAATAGGACCAAACGGCATTGTTATAAATGTTGCCGAAACAATGGGTAAAAAATTCCTTGAAAACAATCACAATGAAATGGCAAAATATTGTTATGGCATAGTTGTCAACCTTACAGGTAACGAAGAATCAAAGAAAATCTACGATTCTATTTAGTTTTCTGATAGTTGTAGGGACCCGCAACTATCGAAGTTCCCTTTTTTACTTTTCTACTCGTTTTAGAGTAATACTACTCTCGAAGTTCCGTAGTT
>JAISIJ010000090.1 GCA_031262245.1 Oscillospiraceae bacterium
TGATAAACCTTAATTTGCGGATTTAGAATTATGGAAATTGAGTGATATTTTGTTAATGGTTCTTGTAAAATATATAGGGGGATAGGTAGACAAAATAAATAATAAAAAGGAACAAAAAAGATGGTTAGTCTTTTTTGTTCGAGGAAACAAGAGAATTAACCCATTTTATAAAATTTTTCTTACATATTTTCCCAACGTCTTTGCATGTTTTATTGTGAGCAGGGCAATTTTGGCAGAGCATATTGACGATATCGTAATTTGAGAGAGTGTCAGGCCGGTATTTTTCAAGCCATGTATTAAAATTGCGTGGGCTTTCCTCTTCCATTTTTTCTGCTTCTTCAACTGAAAGCGGAGTATTTTCTCTATAATGCCTAGTTGAGCCCTCTGGAGTATCCCATCCTAAAATATGTTCAGGAGTTGTTTTCAAAACATGGCAAATTTTGCTTAATGTTTTAGTTCCCATATTGAAAATACTGCCGTTTTCCCATTTATAAATTGTTTTTGAAGAAATGCCGACTAATGTAGCCAAAGTTTCAGCTGACATTTCAAGTTCTTTTCGGCGTTTTCTTATTATTTGTCCTGGATACATATAATCGCTCTTTTCTTAAAATTTCGTCTACATTATAGTATTATAAAAATGAATTTAAACATTTTTATCTTGTAAAATTAATTTTTGCATTAATCTTGTAAATTTATTTGTTTACAATAATATTATTTATCTCCTAATAAATGAAAATCAAAAGGAGACATGAAAGAGTCCCTTTCAGCGTATTCCCAACAATTAAAGTTAAGTTTGGTTGGGGGAGGTATGAATTAAATTTAGGTCCGGCCTTTCTGTTGAGCCAAAGTCAAATTTCGTTTGTCATGTCTTCTGGTTATGACAATGTAGACATAATATGCCAAGCTTGTTCACAAACACACCACCAAATTCGTTTCAAGCAATAGGGAGTTTTATATAAAAAACCCTTATCAAAAGATAAGGGTAGAGTAATTGCAAAATCACGATAAAGTCAGTATATCACAGTTTAGCATACATGCAAAATTCAATTAATGCCAAATTTTTAGTTTTCTCAGGTTTGCTATATATCTTATGCCATAACTTAGATTTATCGAGACTGACCATTCGTTTATTAAGATTACAGATTTACAACAAACCTAGGTTAGGTAAGCCACATAACACAACTTTACGGCAAACTGAAAAATCGATTGTCTATCGATGAAGTAAATAATTTCACTGTCAAATTTTGTAAGTGTTCTTTGCAAATCCAAAATATTATTTAAGAAAATACAGCTTAATCTTTCCTTGACGGCCAGCTTCTCGTTTTTGGGTAGTTTAAGGTGCCATTTTGCTCGTTCATCTGTTTTCTGGCATGAGATTAGGTTCAACCTATTCTTGAGCCTAGATTTGCCTCCTAGGCCTATAAAAGTGTCTATGTCAGTTATGACAACTTTATACAGCGTAATGTGCTTAAAGAACAGCATATCCTCCGAGATAGGGAACTGCAAACCATTGCATGATGCGATATTCCAGTCTTTATCCACACAGCATATTATGTTAATAACAACCCCTCCCAAACCGAAAGATAGCGACCCCGTCGAGAACATCAAACAGCGATTAATCCTAGTATAACGCCTAATCAGCCGTGTGGTACATCGCTTTGGTGAAAAAACCATCCGCCGCTGCGCGGCTAATATCACAAAAAAGTGAATTTTTCTTGGATTTAGCCGCTGGAAGTTCAGAGATTCACGTCATCGATTGCAAGCTGTGTTTTTCAGCCGTTTATACGGTAATTTTGGATTTTGACGTTTATTTTTCAAATTTTTATAATTTTTGAAAAAAACGTTGACACGAAGATAAATAATTGATATACTTAATCTAAATGAGCTTTGTGATTGACGAAGCATATATTTTGCGAATAAAATACAAGGTCGGTAGTTAAAAATATGGTTGACATTTTAGCTGGTTAATCGTAAGATACATAAATAGAGGACGCATGAGATTAATTAAATCTGGCGACATTATTTTAAACCCGTGCCTCGATTGCGTGTTTAAGGCACTTTTTGTTAACAGCAAAAATGATTTTCGTGAATTAAAGGCACTTTTGTCGCGTATGCTGGATCGTGAAGTTAAAAAAGTTTCGTTGATAAATAATGAGCCGCCATCGACAAATTTTGACGATAAGCAAGTTAGATTCGATATTTCGTGCACTTTTGACGATGGCGAACTTGCGGACGTCGAAATGTCGCTAAATCCGACAAGCTATGAGCGGCACCGAATGGAATATTATTTGGCTCGCTTGTTTATGATGCAAAAAATCAAGGGCGACGATTATAGCAAGCTGAAAATGTCGTATCAGATCTCGATTTTGGGCGACAATTTATTCAAAGACGACAAAATTTTTCACGAATTCGAGTTCTATGATGCGAAAAATAAGGTAAAATTTGACAGCTTGACACGCATCATAACTGCCGAATTTGCAAAAACTATAAGTTTATTTGACAAAAACCCCGAAGACATGTTTCCAAAAGAACGGCTGCTTTTGTTTTTCGCAATCGCTGGAAAGCCTGAATATGTTGATTTGATTAATAAGCTCGTTGAAATTGATGAGGTGATTAATATGTTAACTAATACGCTTGAAGAATTGGCGAAAAGTTATGAACTGCAAGCGCAAGCGATAACTGCCCAGAAACGACAAATTGATTGGAAACTTGACCTCAGAAGCGAACGAAGCGACGGATACAGAGAAGGCAGACAAGAAGGTATGCAAAAAGGTATGCAAAAAGGTATGCTAAAAGGTAGACAAGAAGGTAGACAAGAAGAAAAGTTCGCTACTGCCGTTGCGATGATTAAAAAGAATTTGCCAACCGATATAATTTCTTTTTGTACAGGCCTTTCAAATGAAGAAATTGAAAAATTAATGGAAGAAAATAAATAATGACAGTCGAATTGACTGAAATTTCGGTTTTTGACTATAAAATTGGCTCGATTCCTTGACTTAAAGTTACAAATGCAATCATTAACATAAATAATAGAGAT
>JAISIJ010000111.1 GCA_031262245.1 Oscillospiraceae bacterium
ATGTAAGGAAGAGGAATATATACATTCCCACCCACTTTTTCTTTTCGTAAAAGCAGAAGAAAGTCAGCATTAACGGCGGAATAAACGCGTTTTCGTGGAAATCGTAAAAATTAGGTGAAACGACTGCAAGATAGAAAATATATGCTAAACACATACAAGCCGAACCCGCATTGGAAAATTTACGACCTTTGCAGATTATAAACAGCGGAATTGCACCTAAAGCAAGAATAATAGGTTGTGCAATAAGGAGTGTTTCCATTTTCGGGAATAACATATAAACAGGTAAGAGATAATAATAACAAGGGGTAATGTGAACACCGAAGTGAGAGAAAAGCTTGTCCCTTTCGCAAGTAGTATATGGTAAAAATGTTTCTTTAAGGTAATAATAGAGTTGCCCTGCAATACCCAAGTCAAAGTTTGAGGCATAATATATACGATAGCGATAAACACAATATGTTGCGACAAAAGTACACATTATCACCGCACCCACAAGGACAATAAGCAATGCAACAGCGGTATTAATCTTATATAATTCTTTCAAAAGGTCATTTTTAATCATATAAAACATCATTGCCGCAAGGACTACAACACAACCGACGGTATAGTAAAAATTATCAAAATGATATAATGTCATAAAGATAAATCCTGTTAGGGATATACCTAAGAAATACGCATCATATCGGACATAGCGTTTGTTGAATATTATATTAAAACACTTTGTTGTCATTGCAAGACCGAAAAACATAAATATTATATGAACAAAAACATTGTCTTTGTCTGCATTTTTGACATAATCCAACATTTTAAAATCGGTGTTAAAAATTTCTTTTCTGGATATATATAACATATATGTGTTTACAAAGAAATAAGCCGCAAGAAAGAGTATTATAATGCGGTTGATAATCTCGTTAAATCGTCCCACACCGTGATTTTTAAATTTATTGTAACCTTGTTTTATTTTTGAAAAAATCAAAGTAAATTCATTTGTGTTGGGAACATCTTCAGTTATTACATTTTCTGCGTTTTCCATAATAAGTGTTTTAACGACAACATCTGAATTTGTGTTATCGGAATTGCCTGTAACTTCTGTAAAACCAATAACTTCCGTCACATCTGAATTGACTTCCGAATTATCTGCGGATTCTGAATAGCCTGTGCTCTCACTATGGTTTAGTTCCTCTGCACTCTCTTCGGGAGAAATTCCGTTTTTTTCTTTATCCATTATTCACCTATAATATATTTTTAAAATAATCAATCTGCTTATGTACAGCCATAACGTTTTATTATAAAAAACGTTATGGCTGTCGCCGCCGAAAATCGGCGGTGCGACGGCATCCGCCGTCGAGCGTTGACATTGAATTTATTTCAATGTCAACAAGATTTATAATCGTGACACTATAGTTATATAATGTCACTTTTAATATTAATTACCCTAATCTTTTTTCAAGAGAGGTGAGTTGCTCTTCTAATTTTGCAGGGAGTTTGTCACCGAATTTGCCGTAAAATTCACGAATACCTTTAACTTCTTCTTTCCAAAGAGCAGTATCAACTGAGAGCAAGTCTTTAACAGTATCAAGTGAAATATCGTCAAGACCGTCAATGTCAATGTCTTCGGGTTTGGGTTCATAACCGATAGGTGTTTCAACAGCCTCAACTTCATTTTCGCAACGAGAAATAATCCAGTCGAGAATACGCATATTATCACCGAATCCCGGCCAAATGAAATGACCCTCGTCATCTGTTCTGAACCAGTTAACATTGAAGATTTTAGGTGCTTTTTCACCTAAAGTTTCGCCCATTTCAAGCCAATGTGCCCAATAGTCACCCATATTATAACCGCAGAAAGGTAACATTGCCATAGGGTCACGTCTTACAACACCTACAGCACCGGCAGCGGCAGCAGTTGTTTCGGATGCCATAGAAGAACCCACAAATACACCGTGTGTCCAGTCAAATGATTGATATACCAGAGGAGCTGTTTTAGCACGGCGACCGCCGAATACAAACGCAGAAACAGGAACACCTGCAGGATTATCAAATTCAGAACTGATACAAGGGCAGTTTTTAGCGGGAGCGGTGAAACGAGAGTTGGGATGAGCAAGGTTATTGCCCTCTGCTTTAAACTCTTTACCGTTTACTTTAGCACCTTTCCACTCTGTTGCATCTTCGGGAGGATTTTTGTCAAGACCTTCCCACCAAACTGTATTATCCGCATTGTTGATAGCAACGTTTGTGAAAATAGTGTTTTTCTTTGTGGATTCAAGAGCGTTGAAGTTGGATTTAACGTTAGTGCCGGGGGCAACGCCGAAGAAACCGTTTTCGGGATTGATAGCATATAATCTGCCGTCTGCACCCGGTTTTAACCAAGCAATATCGTCACCGACAGTCCAAACTTTATAACCTTTGGATTTATAGCCTTCGGGAGGAATAAGCATTGCAAGGTTGGTTTTGCCGCAAGCGGAGGGGAATGCTGCACAAACATATTTTGTTTCGCCGTTTGGTTTTTCAATACCGAGAATAAGCATATGTTCAGCCATCCAACCCTCATTTTTACCTTGGAAAGATGCAATTCTTAAAGCAAAACATTTTTTGCCTAAGAGTACATTACCGCCGTAAGCAGAGTTAATTGACCAAATAGTATTTTCTTCGGGGAAATGAACGATATATCTGTTTTCGGGGTCAACTTGTGCTTTTGAGTGCAAACCTCTTACGAAATCGTTTGAGGTATCGCCTAAATTTTCAAAAGCTTTAACACCCATTCTTGTCATAATTTCCATATTGAGAACAACATAGATACTGTCTGTTACCTCAACACCCACTTTTGCAAGTGAAGAGCCGATAGGTCCCATAGAATAAGGTATAACGTACATAGTACGCCCTTTCATAACACCGTCATATAAGGGCAGTAATTTATTTTTCATTTCCTGAGGGTCTGACCAGTTGTTGGTAGGACCCGCATCTTCTTTTGTCTTTGAGCATATAAAAGTTCTGTCCTCAACGCGTGCAACGTCATTGGGGAGAGTTCTGTGATAAAGACAACCGGGGAGCTTTTCTTGATTTAATTCCAATACTTCGCCGCTTGCAATAGCCTCTGAACGTAAAGAACTTAATTGTTCTTCGCTACCGTCAATCCAAACTACTTTTTCGGGTTTCGTTAAAGCAGTCATTTCCTCCACCCATTTTAGGACATTGGGGTTTTTGGTTAAAGCCATCAATAATTTTCCTCCTTGTTAATGTTTATATTTTTTTGTACAGCGTTTTTACACGCCCGAAAACGGATTATTGATATTTCAATAAATCTGTTTATTTTGAAAATATATCACCGAAAAAAACTGTACCGAGTATATTATATCAAAAGAAAAAAGTATTGTCAATAAAAACTTATTAAAAAAATCCTACATCGGAGTTGTCGTCTTGAGAATCGTCCTCTTGTTCCTTTTCTTCCTCTTCTTCGGGAATATCAATAAATTTTCGTCCTGTTGCAACATCTCTCGCCTCTTTCAGACATTCGTCCGCATTACCGATATACTTATCCTTAACATTATCATAAAGACGAGGATAAGAACCCGTAAAACTCTCTGATATATGATATAAAACAACAGCGAGGGGTTGATTTTCGTCAGTACCGTAGTCAATGTCGGGGTCGGAAAAAGCAATTTTCCAATACATATCTTTTAAATCGGGGTGCTTTTTAGTGATAAGGGACTGAATTGTTGTTGCATTTTTGCCTGTGAACACTTCATTATTGCCGTCAGAGGATAAAAAATCGGGCATTTTCAAAGCAGGGTAAGCACCGCAGACTTTTTTTACTTGAGTATATACTTTTTTTGCATATTCGTCTGCACGCAGGATTTTCCCCTCGTCTGTTTCATCGTCAATTATAATTTTTTTTTCTTTTTCGGGAATACTTAAAAGTCTTATTAACATCAGAGAACCTAACATTGCACCCATAATATACATCCTTGAGTTTGCTTTAAAAGCACCGAACATTGTGGGGTGAAACATAAGAACAATGAATGCGGTTATCAGAGTAAGATAAAGTATATTTTTCGGTTTGAGTTTCGCTTTTTTCTTTTGGGTCAATTAAAAGTCTCCTAACTGAATATACCGCAACAAAGGTTAGTGGTTACTAATTTCAATGAGGTGTTAGCACGCAATTCTCTGTAACAAACCCTTATATGTTCATATATCCTTTTTGCGGAATTATATTCAAATTTTGTATTCAAACTGTTTTCAAAATCTTTCAGAAAAAGTAAGAAATCGTCTTTGTTTTCTATAGACGAAAGTATTGTCAAAACTGCATATTCGTTATTATTCAAAACAGCATTGATTATTTTTGCAACATTTTCATTTTCTTCCGTGACTGCATTAGTATTTGCAACGGGGATACAAGTCATACGGGAAATCATAGTATCGAGAAATACACTTTTTGCTTTTGCGGTGAAAATAAAATATACAGTATCAGGAGGTTCTTCAACTAATTTCAAAAGTGCGTTTTGAGCTTGAACTGTAATATTATCCGCATCATCAAAGATATATATCTTTGCAAAAGAGTTATTGGGTTTAATAAACGCTTCCGAACAGATATTCCTTATTGTATCAACGGAAAAGCCCCCTAATTTACCTGAATGTTCAGCCCAAAACACATCCGGGTGCTTGTTTTCACGGATAAGTCTGGGGTTTTCGTCTTTCAGTATAGTTTCGGCGGCAAATGTTGCAATATCTGTTTTACTGCCCTCTCCGTAAAATAGTATTGAATGAGGTAAACGGTCACGTTCCTGCATTTTTAATAATAATTCTTTATCTGTCATTTTTTAATCTCAATCATTTTTGTGTGTAAGATAGTATAATAAACTGTCTGTAAGTGCCTGAACGGATGCCTCGATAATATCCTGTGAAACACCGACGGTATTCCAAGACCGCAAACCGTCAGAACTCTCAATGAGAACTCTTGTAAGGGCGGCGGTTGCGGAAACGCTGTCTATAATACGTACTTTATAATCTGTTAAACTCATTGTAACCAAATGGGGATAGAAGAATGAGAGAGCAAGACGTAACGCTTTATCAATAGCATTAACAGGACCTTTGCCCTCTGCTGCTGCCATTTCCGTTCTGCCTTTTACATTTATTTTAACAGCGGCAACATTTAAACTTTCCGATAATATTTCTTTTGTTGCAGTAACATTATAATACTCAACATCAAAAAAGTTTTTAAGTCTGCCTAAATATTTCAAAACAATCAACTCAAAAGATGCCTCTGCAACTTCATAGGTAAATCCTTTGAATTCCTGTTTTTTGATAACATCAACCAACTGATTTACTATGACGGTATCGTCCATAATATCGGGTGAGATTTTTTTCAGTTTTTCTTTGATAAGACTGCTGCCCGCAACTTCGGAAAGGACAATATTTCGTTGATTACCTATGACTTCCGGAGAGATATGTTCAAAACTCTCTGTAGCTTTTAATACACCGTCAACGTGCATACCGGCTTTATGAGAAAAGGCATTTGTTCCCACATATGGCATATATTCGGGGAGTTTGATATTTGAAATTTCGGCAATTTGTTTTGCCGCAAAAGTAGTATCTTCAATATGCTCAACACAATGATAATCTGACTTTAATTGTAAATTAGGGATAACCGCAGAGAGATTGGCATTGCCGCAACGCTCACCTATACCGATAAACGTTCCCTGAATATGTGTTACACCGTTGTTTACCGCAGTAACGGTATTTGCTGTTGCAAAATCAATATCATTATGACAATGTATGCCTAAAGGGATTTTTATTTCACTTTTAACAGATTGAATGATTTTTGCAATATCCTCTGAAAAAGTTCCGCCGTTGGTGTCACAGAGAATTATGCGATATGCTCCCGCATTTTCGGCAGTTTTTATACATTCCAAAGCATATTCGGGGTTAAGTTTAAAGCCGTCAAAGAAATGTTCGGCATCAAAAAAGACTTTTTTACCGTTTTTAGTCAGAAACTCCAAAGAGTCGGAAATCATTTTCAGATTTTCGACTTTTGAAGTTTTTAAGATTTTTTCTGTATGCAATAATGAACATTTCCCGAAAACGGTAATATACTCTGTATCTGTTTCCAACAACGCTTTGATATTCACATCATTTTCCACAGCGGTATCTTTACGTCTTGTGGGACCGAATGAAACGATTTTTGAGTTTTTCAGTTGGAGTTTAACAGCTTGTTTAAAGAAATCGGTATCTTTAAAGGTTGAGGAGGGGTTGCCCGCTTCAATAAAATCAACACCGTAGTCATCCAATATCTTTACAATCTGAAGTTTGTCTTTGACTGTATAGCTGATACCTAACCCTTGAGCACCGTCACGGAGGGTTGAGTCAAGTATTTCTATTTTCATTACTAAATAGGTGCTCTTTCTGTTTGCCAATCAAGGAGTTCTTTTGCTTTTGAAACATCGGCATAACAGCTTGCAATATCACCTTGACGGCGAGGTGCAAATTCATAGAATACATCAGTATTTTTTGCTTTTTTATAGCCCTCTATTAACTCAAGTACGCTCATTCCGTGACCTGTACCGAGATTTATGGGTTCAAAAGACCCGTCTTCTACATTTTCAAGATATTCCAACGCTTTGATATGTCCCAAAGCCAAGTCGCAAACGTGGATATAGTCACGAATACAAGTACCGTCGGGTGTATCATAATCATTACCGAAAACACTCATAATAGTTCTGTTTTGTGCAGACATTTCAATAATAGGGAATACATTGTTTGGTCTGCCGATTGGTTTTTCGGGTAAAAGTCCCGAATCGTGAGCGTTTATGGGGTTGAAATAACGCAAAGCCGCCGCTCTCACACCTTGATATTCACAGGCAACTTTTATAATTTCCTCACACATAATCTTACTTGTACCATAAGGATTTACGGCACTCAATGGCATTGTTTCTGTAAACGGTGGGTTATTAATGTCGCCGTAAACAGTAGCAGAGGAAGAGAAAACAATATTTTTTACATTTGCAATCTGCATATGTTGCAGAAGATTAATTGTACCGCCTACGTTGACACGGAGATATTCCATAGGTTTTTCGCAACTCTCACCCACGGCTTTAAGACCCGCAAAATGGATTACGGCAACGATATTTGATAATTTAAAAATATTGGAAAGGTTTCTTGTGACATCAATTTCATATACCTTAGGGCGAACACCTGTAATTTTCTCAATAGCATCAATATTTGTAATAGGTGAATTGCAGAAATTATCTACAATAATGGGTTCATAACCCTGTTTTATAAGTTCAACACAGGTATGTGAACCGATATATCCGGCACCGCCTGTAACAACTATTCTTTTTGCTTCTATTTTAGCTCCCAATGGCAACTTGTCAATTGCATTATACAACTGACAATTTCACCTCCTTAATTTTTTTATCCTTGTGTGTTATACTATTATTTGCTTATTTTTACGATTATATTTGCAACAATTTTTAAAATGACTGCAATAATTCCGGCAATGAGTAAAATTGAACCGCAAACCAAGAGTGTTGTTTTAAGAGGTTCTGCAAATTCCGTTACAATAGGGGCATATCTGCCTTTGTAAATTCTATCGCAAATAACGGAGCTTACAATATTGACCAATCCGCCTAATATAAAAGGTACGGCAATATACAGCAATGAACTGAAAAGACGACGTCTGTTCATAAAGAGTATTAGTGCACAGAGAACAATCAGAAGTCCAAAGCCTACTAAATAGGGATAACTTGCCAACAATACTTGAGGAATCCAAACAGCAATATCCGCCTCTTTTAATATGCGATGTACACTTGTTTGCGAAAGGTCGTAAGTGTCGTTAATTCTTTGTTCTATCTCGTTATAGTCTTTGTCGGTAAGTTCATAATCAAAGCCTTTTTCAATTGCTTTTTTATTCTCGTCAACTAAATCAATAATGTAATGAGGTTGAATATAATAATGCTCGTCACCAATTTTAAAAGCAAGAACATATTGTTTAACAAGCTTTGAGAGTGTATCTAATTTTGCATCTTCAAGGATATTATTAATACCTTTTTCTTTGACGTTATATTTTTCAATATCTGATTTTGCGAGATTACTTTTAATCTCTTTGGCCAAATCATAATCAATATCGTCACTTAATTCTTTAATATTCAAATCTTCAACAACCACAGGCAAATCTTTGTTGAAGTATTTTGAAACGCCGTAAAGAACAGGTGTAGCTAACGTGCAAATACATAAAATCACCGCTAAAAAAACGCTCAAAACTTTTGTGCCTGCAGAAACAGTTGGGCGAATACTTACACCGCTGTTCACGGTGACAATGGGAGAAGGCTCATCAACATCGGGTATATCAAGATTTCTGCCGACTTTATCAAGCAACGGATTAGGCTCTTCGGTGTTTTTTTCTTGTGCCTGTTCAACTGTATGCTCAACGGGTTTATAGTCAACTTCTTGTACTTCTTCGGTAATGACGACAGGGGTTGGGATTTTCTCTTGTTTTGGAATAAATCCCGTATCCTCATATTGACTTCTTATTTCATCGGGAGCAATGTTTTTTGGTTTTTCTTCCTCTTTTAGAGTAATTTTAACCTCGGTTTTTTCTTCCTCTTTTGAAGTAACTTTAATCTCGGGTTTTTCTTCCTCTTTTGGAGTAATTTTAATCTCGGGTTTATCTTCTTTTTGAGTAATTTTAATTTCGGGTTTATCTTCTTTTTGAGTAATTTTAACTTCGGGTGTATCTTCTTTTGAGATAATTTTTACCTCAGGTTTTACCTCTTTTTTCGGAACGTCCTCAATGGGCGGTTCTGAATAAGGCTCTCTTGTAACTTCTTCGGGTTTATCACCGAATACTGTAGTTTTGGGGTTATTGTTATTATTGTTATTTCTGTTGGATTTATTTTTCTTTTTTCTGTTAGGATTATTATTGTTTTTATTTGTATTTGCAGAGGGTACAGGTAAAGGATTGACAATACTTTCGGGTATCGCCAAGGGTATAGGTTGGATATTTTCTGCATTTTCCACAGTGTCAGTTGTTGAAACAGGTGTATTTTCTGCATTTTCTACAGTTTCAGTTGCTAAAACAGGTGCATTTTCTGCACTTTCCACAGTTTCAGTTGCTGAAAAAGGTGCATTTTCTGCATTTCCTACAGTTTCAGTTGCTGAAACAGGTGTATTTTCTGCATTTTCCACAGTTTCAGTTGTTGAAACAGGTGCATTTTCTGCATTTCCTACAGTTTCAGTTGTTGAAACAGGTGCATTTTCCACAGTTTCGGGTAGTTTCGTGAAAACAGTTTCTGGGTCCACAGGAGCTTGAACACTTAAGATAGTCGGTTTTCCGCAAGCGGAACAAAATTTGCTTTTATCAGGTAATTGCTTACCGCAGTATGAACAAAACATCTTCTACCTCCATATATATCGCTACATTATATATTACAACCCTTTGAAAGTCAAGAATTTAACGGATTATATTTCTGAAAAATCTGCAGTTTTCAAATAAGTCAAAAATGTATACTAATTTCACTTAAAATAACTCTTGCAAAGTCAAATTAAGACGATATAATATAATCATAAAATAAATAATCCAACAACAAAAAAATCCAACACATTATATATTTCAAAAACAGAAGGTGGTCTTTATGGTAAAAGATATGACAAAAGGTTCACCGTTAAAACTAATAGTATTATTTGTCTTACCATTGGTTTTAGGTAATCTTTTTCAACAAATATACAATTTAGCGGATGCATTTATAGTAGGGAGAACTTTAGGTGCAGACGCATTCGGTGCAGTAGGTTCAACAGCGGCACTATTTTTCTTGGTAGTGGGATTTTCCGGAGGACTTACAGCAGGTTTCGGTGTTAGGGTTGCACAGCTTTTCGGAGCGGGCGACTATAAGCAAATGCGTAAATATATTGCAAATTCAGTTTATCTCTCTGCAATATTTTCCATTGTTATTACGGTTTTAACAGTAATTTTTACTAAGGAATTACTTACCGTTACCAAAACTCCCGATACACTCTATGCACACGCTTATAACTATATAATAGTTATATTTGCGGGATTGGGAACTATTTTCCTTTACAATATCTGTGCGGCAATTTGCCGAGCTTTAGGCGACAGCAGAACTCCTTTAATCTTCCTTATGATTTCCTGTGTACTCAATATTGTTTTGAGTTTTGTGCTTATCAAAGTTTTCCATATGGGAACAGAGGGTTCAGCTTTAGGTACTGTTATAGCACAGCTTGCTTCAGGTGTAATGTGTTTGGTATTTATGAAAAAGAAATTTGCAATATTGAAGTTTGAAAAAGGCGAATGGGCAATTGATACTTCCTATTGGGGTAAACTCATTATAGTAGGTCTGCCGATGGCTTTGCAATTCTCCATTACCGCTATGGGCAATATTATACTTCAAACAGCAGTAAATTCTTTAGGCAACAGCGTTGTTATCGCAACAACCGCCGCTTATAAAGTACAGGGAATTGCAATTCTGCCTATGGAAGCAATCGGTGTTACGCTTGCAACATTTTGCGGTCAAAACTTAGGTGCAGGAAAATATTCCAGAATTATAACAGGCATTAAAATAGGCACATTAATTTCAATGGGATACTGTATGCTTATGGGTGTTATAATGTTCTTTGGCGGTGTAAGCATTTCTGAATTATTCTTAGGAGAAACTTCACCTGAAATCAATACTGCAATAGTAAGATTTATGCACTTAACAGCACCTTACTACTGTATATTAGGTATACTCTTCATCTTCCGCAATACTCTCCAAGGTTTAGGTTACGGTATGATGCCGATGTTAGGTGGAGTAATGGAACTATTCGCAAGAGCATATGTATCATTCGGTTTAATAAAATCCTTAGGCTTTGACGCTGTATGTTACGGTGGACCCATAGCTTGGTTATCCGCTGCACTCCTCGTTACAATCGCTTACTTCTTCCGCATCAAAACTATTCGCACAGCCTGTGGTGAACGAAAAAAAAGTTTTTTTAATTCTCTATTAGTTGCAGAGTAATACTACTCTCGAAGTTCCCTACTTCTTTTCATAGTTGGCAGTTTTTAGGCTTTGGTTTAACTGTATATAAAAAAGCACCCTGTTCGGGTGCTTTTTTTAAGCGGACTGGGGTGGATATTTGTTATTTTTAGAGGAGGGGGAGGAAAAAATTTTTCTTTATAAAAACGGTTGTAATAATTAGGGTTAATCACTATTCTGAAAACGTGTCGTGACGATGTCAACTGAAATGCCAACTACCACAACATCTACGGAACTTCGAGCGGTGTATTTCCCTGCACCTATCAGAGTTTAAAAATTTCCGCGGACTGCACTGATTATATTACCTTTACGAACACGAGCGGCAGAGAAACGCATTGTGACGAATGTTACGGCAAATACTGCTATTATTGCAGATATTACAGGAATAACAGGGAATTCATAGTCATATTCCACCATCATATCTATGTTAGCTCTGTATATCAAATATGATAACCCTAAACCGATAACTAATCCGAAAAATAATGCTTTCAGTCCGCAAATAAAACTCTCATAATTAATCATTCGCTTAAGTCCTTTAGGTGTCATACCCATACTGACTAATACTGCAAATTCTCGTTTACGCAAAGTGATGTTCGTTGAGATAGTGCTGATAACATTCGTTAAAGCGATAAGTGTAAGCATTGTAATAAATCCGTAAACAAAAACCATAATAAGATTTACAAGACCACGTTCTGCCGCTTGCATAACTTTAATATCCGCAACAGTATAGCCTGTATTTTTTAAATCTATCGGTATAGTATCCGCTAAAACATCTTCTGCGTATTTTGTAAAACCGGCTGAATCTTTTATGTCTACAAACCAGCGTATATTAGACATTGGGTGGTCGGGGGTTATTACATACATCCCCAAAGACAGAGTCAACCATAATAAGTCGTCGGGTACATCGTTTATCTCGCCACCGATAGTTATCTTTTCAGTTGAAAGAATTTCACTTTCGCCTGTAAAGTTATCATGCTTAACGTTTTGAACATCTAATGATTTAATACCTTTACGATAAGGAGTGAACAGTATTGTTTTACCGTCTACCTGTATACGACATTGGTTTAAAAGAATATTTTCGCCCTCTTTAACACCTGCCAATTTACACATTTCCTTGTAAAAATCATCATTTAACGTGAGGAAAATTATAGGGCAATTCTCTCCATAAAGTCCTTCCTTTCCTTCTGTTAAAATATCTTTAACATCAACTTCTCGATTATTCTCAACAGTTTCCTGACCTATCATTTTAATTTTTAAATTTTTATCATATTCTTTGAATTTTTCCGTAATCTCTCTTGCTTTATCAACAGTAGTATACTCTTCCGGAATTTCTTCACCGTCTGAGTAATAAGGATAGGAATGAAGCATTGCGATAGAAGTTGCATCTATTCCGGAAACAACCATATCCATACTTACAAAAATGCTGTGACCGAAAGAGTTAACAACTAAGAAAACTATGATACTTGAGGCTAAAGCAACGACTGTAGCACGATAACTGCGGCGACTGCGTTTCATAGATTTTGCCGCAAGCTCGCCCTCAATGCCAAAAATCTTCCTTGTAAGTTTTGAAGTGCGTAATTTTTTAGCTTTGAGTTTAACGTCCTTTGAACCTCTGATAGCCTCGATAGCCGGTATCTTTGCGGCTTTTCTTGCCGGAAGATATGCAGAGAGGAATATTGTTACAAAAGCAAGTACTGTCGCTAAAACTATAACCCACCAAGGAGCGGCAAAACTCATATGCAGAAATTCGTTGCCGTTGAGGTCGTTTAAGGGTGCTAAGAAATGGTTTGCGAGAGCATTACCCAATGCCTCAACGGCTAAACCGACGATTATTCCTATGGGTATACCTATAACGGAAAGCATTAACCCCTCTTTTACTACCGTTGAGCGTATCTGTTTTGAGGTTGCACCCACACTTTTTAATATACCGAATTGTTTTGTGCGTTCCCCTGCACTGACACGGAATGAATTGGAAACGGCAATAATCGAGGCAATCATAATTACGAGATACAGAACCCCTGCGATAGTGAAAAGAGCCGCAGAGTAAGTGTCGGGGGCATAACCCTCTAAAGCGAGTAAATCTGTATTAACACCGGCATTGAAATCTTTTATATCATATTTTTCCGCAACATCATAAAGTTGCGTCCAAGGATCAATTGAAGGGTCTTTCAAACGACAGTAAAGATTAAGTTGACCGTCTTCGCTTTCTGTATAATGTTTTTCAAAAGCACTGTCAGCGGCAAGAGTATCTGCTTCATTCTGTGTTACATTACCGTAATAAACGTGATAGTCACCTTGAGATACAACAACATCATAAATAGCGTTTCTTCCACTTGCAACAAACCCGAAAACAGCAGTTATCATTGCAACAGAAAGTATAATCCCCAATAACGTTAAAAAAGTTCGTTTCGGATTTTCCTTAAGTTGCGAATGTGCAAGTCTTCCCGTAAGTTTCATTTACTTCACCTCCACAGGTTTAACTTGCTCGTCACTTACAATTTTTCCGTCTGCAACGGTGATAATTCTATCGGATTGCAAAGCTATTTTCTCGTCGTGAGTAATAATAACCAAAGTTTGATTATAGCGTTTATTTGCAGATTTTAAAAGTTCAATAACCTCTCTGCTTGCTTTGCTGTCAAGGTTGCCTGTGGGTTCGTCAGCTAAAATAACAGCCGGGTCATTAATCAACGCACGCCCGATTGAAACACGTTGTTGCTGACCTCCCGAAAGTTGATTAGGCAAATGATTTTGGCGGTCGGTTAAGCTGACGGTTTCCAAAATCTCACGAAGTTTTTCTTTATCTGCTTTTCTTCCGTCTAAAAGTCTGGGGAGCATAATGTTTTCATTTACTGTAAGTGTGGGTATCAGATTATAGAATTGATAAATCAACCCTACATTTCTGCGGCGAAAAATTGCAAGTTGAGATTCATTCATAGTATAAATATCTTTACCGTCAACAAAAACTTTTCCCGATGTGGGGTGGTCAACACCGCCTAAGAGGTGAAGCAATGTAGATTTTCCCGAGCCCGAAGCTCCTATAACCGCAACAAATTCGCCTTTTTTTATGCTGAATGATACATTATCCAAAGCCCTCACTTCCATACCGTCTTTACCGTAGGTTTTAGATAAATTCTGTACTTCTAATATGTTCATTATATTTTCCTCCTTAAGTTTTAAGTTTATGTGTGCATTATAAATCACAAAAGTGACTGTTCGGTGACTTTTAAAGTGACAATTCAGTCACTTTCCAAAATTATTTCATAAATATTTCAATATTTAAAGCAACGTACTGTTTATGTCACGTTGCTTTGTAAAATTTAAGAAAAAATCTTGCTCCGCCTTTTTCCGCATTTTCAGCATCAATATCACCGTTTTGTCTGTGCATTATTGCAAGCGAAAGCGGCAAACCTATACCGATACCGTGTTCACTCCTTGAGCCCTCAAAACGTTGAAACAGTTTTGATATTTCTCTGTTGGTAAGCCCTTTGCCGCTGTCGGTAACACTTATCCAAGAGCAAATGGGATTGTCCCCGGCTTCAATAATAATTTTTCCTTTATCAGGTGAATATTCAGAGGCATTTTTGAGTATATTTGTTAAAGCCTCAACCGTCCAGCGTTTGTCACAGAAAACACTTATATCTGTATTTACCTCAACAGTTTGATTTTTTAAGTCAAGGAGTATTTGCAACGGGTTAAGTGCAAGCTTTGCAAGGGTTTGTACTTTTGTTTCTTCAAAAGAAAATATCACCGCACCCGAATCTAATTTTGCAAGTTTTAATAATGCGGAAACAAGCCACTCTGTACGAACAAGACTTGTTTTGATATTTGCAATAAACTCTTCTTGTTTATCTCGAGGTGCATCGGAAAGCAAATCCACCATAACAGACATTGAAGTAAGCGGCGTTTTAATTTGATGTGAAATATCCGCAAGGGTTTGACGTAAAGCCTGTTTTTCGAGTTCAGATGTTTCAGCCTGTTCTGTTAAACGTCCTGCAAGGGTATGAATATCATTTTTCAGAATGGACAATTTGCCCTCTTTGTTATCTCGCAAATCAACATTATGTCCGTCAATAATTTTGCGGATATTTTCAGATAATTGTATAACTTCTTTTTTAGGAATGTTCATTGTGCTTTATACCCCATTCCCCGAACGGTTTCGATATTAATATTATCCCCTAATTTCTCTCTCAAACGCTTGATGTAAACAGTAAGTGTATTATCTTCAACAAAATTCCCCGCACTGTCCCAAAGATTGTCTAAAATCTGCAATCTTGAAAGCACTCGTCCTTTGTTGTTGGCAAAAGTAAGTAAGAGCCGATATTCCAAAGCAGTAAGTTCAACAGGATTATTGTTGATATAAGCTTTTCCCTCTGTGGTATGGACATTTACTTTGCCCAAACTTATAATATCGCTGTCGCCGCCTCGTCGTCTTAAAACTACTTTAATGCGTGCAAGGAGTTCTCTCAAGCGAAAAGGTTTTGTGATATAATCCTCTGCACCGCCCTCCAAAGCTTTTACTATATTTCCCTCGTCATCAACAACCGTAAGAAAAATCACAGCCGTTTCGCTTTGGTTTTCACGGAGTTTTTCGCTTATATTAAAACCGTTGCCGTCGGGTAAACCTAAATCCAACAGAGCAAGGTCGAATTTTTCTTCATTCACATATCCGATTGCTTTTGTCACTTCATTAGCGTGAGTAACCTCATACCCCTCACCCTGAAGTGCATATACAAGCCCCGAAGCGATAATGGAATCGTCTTCAACAAGCAGAATTTTAGGTGTGTTTTGCATAAAATCTCCCTAATCTTGAAATTTTCATAAGTATAACATATATTAAAAATTATCACAAGTTTTATATGTATAAATATAATATTAAACAAAATCCATTATTTTATTGTATTTTACTTTACAAGGGTAATAATATAGTATATAATAAAAAAGCATCGTTATTTCGATGCTTGTAAATTATATTGAGTTCGGCGTAAAATTTCGGGACAGAATGTTTTGAATAGCGTTAAACTCTATTATACAATTATAATATTCATAGGTCAGAGCAAGATTAATGAGTGTTTCATCGGGTAATTCTCCGAATTCAACAAGTTGGATATAAATCTCCTGTGCGGTTGCTCCCAAACATTCAAAAACCAGTCTGTATTCACCGTTTTTTTCGTATAATCTGCTCTGTTCAATGCAGTCGCCGAAATTTGTTTGTAATATATTTGAAACGTCAAGTAAAACTTGTTTCTTATCTGTTATAAACAAAAGACTTTGCAAATCCTCCGACTCATATACGGGTGCGGTTTCGTTTACATCTGTTAAACCATAGACTTGAGAGATATTCTCAATTCCGTTTTCGGATATAGCAGATATGAACAATACACAACCGTTATCGCCTTGGTCATATGCTTCTATAAAAAATGTTTCGCCTTTTGTTTCCATATCTGTACTGTCATCAATGGCATCCATTAAAACAGCAAGCATATTTTCGGTTTCGGGATTATTTTTGATTGAACGATAGTCAACATTAAAATCTTTCATTTCAATTCCCGATATGTGAATTTTAACAGTATTCTTGTTAATCTGTTCAATAAGCACATTTATCACCTCTGCATTATTCTATGTCGCAATTTTTTAAATATTAAATGTAAATATTTCATTATATGCTGAAAAAGGGTCTTTTGCTAATGAAATCAAAAGGAATTAAAGTAAAACGGGGAAAAAGCAAACGTTTCTCTTCAAAACCACAAAGAAAAAAGAATAATATTCTTAAAATCATAGTATTTATTATTATACTTTGTGTTATTGCATTTGTAGGATACAGCGTTTTAGCACCTATTCTTGATGTTTTGAACAATCCGAAAAAAGAAGATATTCCCGAAATAACAACACCCGCTGTTGTTACAACCGTTATAACAAATAAATCCGACGGAACAACTGTTACAACCCCTTCGGAAACACAGGAAGAAAAAGAAGAAGTGGTTGCTTTTTATTTAAACGTTTCCGCTCTTACGGATATTAATGCGTTAACTACCGCTTTAGACTCTATCCCGAAAGCACCTCTTTTGTATAATGCCGTTGTTATTCCCTTGAAATCTTCAGGAGGAGCGATTAACTATGCAACAACCTCCGAACTTTCAATATCTGCAAAATCAAATAAAGGCACTATTCCCCTTGCGGATATTTTGCAAGCTGTTAAATCCAAAGGATATGAACCTATTGCACAGATAGATATGTTACAGGATAATATCTACCCTCAAACATTCGGTGATACTTCTTATACAATTAACGGCTCCGGCTCTCGTTGGTATGATAATGCTATTGACAAAGGCGGAAAACTCTGGCTTTCTCCCTTTGCTTCAGGCACAAAAACCTATCTCTCGGAGATTACTAATGAGGTAAACACCGCCGGTTTTACAAATATAATATTCACAGGTGCTGTTTTTCCTCCTTTCCGTCAGAGTGATTTAAATCAAATAACAAACCCTGTTAAAAGCGTTGACAGATATACCGCAATTACAGACCTTTTAACCGATGTTGTTTCCGATTTACCCGAAAGTAACCCTGCGGTAACTGTAAGTGTTTCGGATATATTTGCCGGAAAAGCAGATGTGCTTAAACCCGAAATTGTAAGTGTTCCTTTCTATGTTGAATTTGATATCCCCACATTAGGCAAGAAAATAACCGTGGGTGAAGTTGTTACGGATATAGAAAAGCTTACTAATACAGAAAAATTCAGAGCCGCAATAAAACAATTGCAAGAACTGTATCCAACACTTGAATTTACCCCTGTTCTTTCAAGAAACGGTTTAACAGACGAAGATTTAGCGGAATGTGATATGTTGTGTGATGAATATAATTTAGTAAATTTGTTTGTAAAGTAGTAAGAGAAAATATATGTACAGAAATAAAGATGTTTTTTTTAACAGTACTGAGTTTGATGATAATTCAGACTACAGGAGATTTTATCCTAAGCTTATGGAGGGTGAAACTCTGCCCGAACAACCGACTTTTGAAGAAGATAAGTTGATAAATCACTATTACTCAAAAGGGTCTGCAGTAATGTTGGGATATTATTTCGGAATCCAGATTTTAGTTTTTGCGTTGGTGTTTTGTATCCGTCAAGGAGCAAAAATCTTCCTTGAATTACAAGGCAAAGCTGTTACTGCCGATGCCGTAAAAGATATACTATCTCAAAGCATTTTGAATATTGCATTAAATGCGGTAATATTTTTGATTATGAATGTCGGCATATTTTTCTTGGGCTGTAAAGTCTGTAAGATAAATAAATCAAGCATTTTCAGCACTCGAAATCTCAATAAAACAACGCTGTTATATTATATATTTTTCGCTTTGGGTTTGCAATTTGCAGCAGGAATTGCCGCTAATATTATTACTTCTTTTATGAAAAGCGGCGGTGTTGAAAATTACACCCCCGACATTTCCACACCAACCGTTTCTGCGTTACTTCTTTCGATTTTATACAGTTGTATTATTGCACCGGTAACAGAAGAATTACTCTACAGAGGCTTTGTATTAAGAGCTTTTTCTATTGTCAGTCAAAGAACGGGTATTTTTGTGTCCTCGTTGTTCTTTGCTATCGGTCATCAAAACACTTCACAGGCGATATTGGCTTTTGTAACAGGCTTGTTATTGGGATACATTGCCGTTAAACATAATTCTATTATTCCCTGTATAATAGTCCATTGTGCGGTAAACAGTTACCCTACTCTGCTTTATGATATATTACCGCGACTTATAACCTCTCAAACATTGGATATTATCAGTACTATATGTTTCTATAGTGTTATTGTCTTAGGTTTTATATCGGCAATAGTTGTTGCAGGGCAAAATGATTATCCTCAAAAAACAGAACTACAGAAAAAAAGGTGCTACGGATATATTTCAACTTTCACGTTTGTGGCATATATATTTGCCAATCTTTTTGAATTGGTAGATTTAATTGTAAAAGTAAATAGAAAATAATTTGGAGCAGGTGATATAGATGTGCGGAATAGTAGGTTTTTCGGGAAATAAAAACGCAACACCGATTTTAATTAATTCTCTGAAAAAATTAGAGTACAGAGGTTATGACAGTGCCGGAATTGCTGTTTTTGAAAACGAAAAAATACGAGTTGAAAAGAGTAAAGGACGTTTATCCGATTTAGAAGCACGTTTGGGAAAAGTAGGCGAACCGACAGGCACTTGCGGTATCGGTCATACCCGTTGGGCAACTCACGGAGAACCATCCGATATTAATTCTCACCCCCATTCAACTGCAAGAATAGCTATCGTTCACAATGGTATTATAGAAAATTACAAAGCACTTAAACAATTTTTAACAGAACAGGGAAGAACATTTCAATCTGAAACAGATTCCGAAGTTATAGTTCAATTGTTAGATTATTACTACTGCGGGTGTTTGCCTGTAGATGAATCTGATTTTGAATACGGCAAAATTCCCTTAGGCGTTGAGTGCGGCAATCCTGTTTCCGCAATTGTAAATACTTTGAAAGAATTAGAGGGCAGTTTTGCTTTAGGGATCTTCTTTGCCGACTTCCCCGACACTATTTTTGCAGTAAGACGGGAAAGTCCGCTTATTGTAGGTGTGGGTGATGATGCCTCTTATATTGCCTCTGATGTCCCCGCAATTTTGCAATATACAAAAGACTATTATCTCCTTGAACCCAATGAAATAGCTGTACTCTCACCTTTCAGCACAAATATTTATGATATGCACTATAAAAAACTCTCAAAAGAGTTGAAAACAGCGGATTTTGATATGGAGGCGGCAGAGAAACAGGGTTTTGCTCATTTTATGCTTAAAGAGATTTATGAGCAACCCACAGCTATTAAAACTACCATTGCTCCCCATATAGAAAAAGGATTACCCTATTTTGAAGATATGGATTTCTCCTCTTATAAAAAGATATTTATAGTTGCTTGCGGTTCTGCTTATTATGCGGGGGTTGTGGGCAAATATGTAATAGAAAAAGTTGCAAAAATCCCTGTTGAAGTAGATATTGCATCAGAATTTCGATATCGTGAACCTATAGTCGGTCAAGGGGATTTGGTTATTATTATATCTCAATC
>JAISIJ010000115.1 GCA_031262245.1 Oscillospiraceae bacterium
ATTTTGAATTATTAACATTTAAAGAAGAAGAAGGTTTTGTTATTTGTTATAAAGGAAAAAATAGTAGCACATACAAAAAAATGTAAATCGTTATGAAATATCCGAGGCTTATGAAATTACCACTTATGCAATATACAAAGGTTTCAATTGCATTATTTTAGGTTCCAAAGATGAATATTATGATATTGATTTGATTAATTCAATTGAACCAATGTCAAGGGAAATGGAAATTGAAAAAGCAAAAGAATTGGGTTTTTATCAATGGGACAAAAATTTATATAAGAAAGATGATGTTCCCATTGAAGAAATGGAATTTTATGACATAAAAAAAGAATACAAAATTTAAAAAATTAAAACCCTACAAAATAATTTAGGTTGCTTTGTAGGGTTTTTAGGAATTGAAAATGGAAATTCAAAGTGCTGAAATTTACAGAGTTCATAGTAACGGATATTCTGAGTTAGTTGCTATTTATGATAATGATGTTAACGGTTCTGGCGGCTTTAAAGAAATGCGAGGTACAAAATGAAGATAAAAGGAGGAACATTTGCTATATATAAGGGTTTAGAATTTTGGATAAAAAAAATTAGAGAGGATGATTTAAATGTAGAATTAAGCACTATAAATTCCTCTGCATTAAAACTTGGATTTTATATTCATAGTGTCCAAAAAAATGGATTATTATACAAAAAGAAAGTTCCAAAATCTGAAATTTCTGAATGTTATAAAATTTATGTCTATGCAATATATAAGGGTTTTAATTGCTTTATTTTGGGTGGTATAGACCAACATCATAGAGATATCGATATGATTAATTCAATTGAACCAATGTCGAGAGAAATGGAAATTGAAAAAGCAAAAGAATTAGGTTTTTATCAATGGGATAGAAATGCGTATATGAAAGAAAATGTTCCAATTGAAGAACTTGAATTGTATGAAATTAGAGAAGAATACAAAATTTAAAAAATTAAAACCCTACAAAATAATTTAGGTTGCTTTGTAGGGTTTTTGGGAATTGAAAATGGAAACAAAGATTATGAGCGGCGAAATTTACAGAGTTCATAGTAATGGATATTCTGAATTGGTTGCTATTTATAATGCAGATTATCAAAATAAAAATGGATTACAGGGTGCTTTTAAAAAGATAGGTGAAAAATAAATTGATGAAACAAGGAATATATACTTTTTATAAAGGAATTGAATTTTGTGTTAATAAAATTGCAGATGATGATACAAATGTAGAATTAAGTTCTACAAATTCCTTTGCATTAGAACTTGGATTTTATATCGATAATATTCAAAAAAATGGCACATTGTACAAAAAGAAAGTTCCAAAATCTGAAATTTCTGAATGTTATAAAATTCGTACGTATTCAATATATAAAGGAATTAAATGTGCTATCTGGGAAAAGAAAGACAAAAAACATTATATTTTGTTTTTTCCTTACTCTTCACCTCCATCTCCTCCTAACGAAGATTTTGAAAAAGCCAAGCAATTAGGTTTTAGTCTTTATGACAGAGGTGCATATATGAAAGATAACGTTCCAATTGAAGACCTTGAATTGTATGAAGTTAGAGAAGAACACAAAATTTAAAAAATTAAAACCCTACAAAATAATTTAGGTTGCTTTGTAGGGTTTTTGGGATTGAAAATGGAAACAAAGATTATGAGTGGCGAAATTTACAGAGTTCATAGTAATGGATATTCTGAATTGGTTGCTATTTATGATAATGATGTTAACGGTTCTGGCGGTTTTAAAAAAATAGGAGACACAAAATGAACGTATAGATAATTAATTTGACACCGCTCAAAAAATATATAATAAAGCAAAGTATAATTTGAGGTAAAAACGATGGTTTACGCAAAAGACTTAAGGGAAAAAGTACTGAAAACATTCGCTTGAGAAGACGTATGAAACTTATGGAATTAGCATTTCAACTATTCGAGATTGGGAGCGGCTTAAAAATGAAAACGTAAATTTGAACAAGAGACCGCTTAATTAACTATAAAGCCGTGCGTGCCACCTTTGCGGCACGAGATTTACTTTGTAAATCTCAAGTTGAATGACTGACTATATGTTGACTTATGTCAACATTGAAATATACACAAAAAGGTTATGCAACGCATAACCTTTTTTATACTAAATCATTTTTTCTGCAAAACAATTTTACTGATACAGGCTTTGAGAGATTCAAATTCGAGAGGTTTTGGGAGAAATCCCGAGAAACCATTGCTTAAAAAATTCTGCTCCGCTCCGTTGGCGACATTTGCTGTAAGTGCAATAATCGGAACATCGGCGAGCCAGTTATCTTTTTTACGCAAGATTTCAGTTGCCTCAATGCCGTTAATTTCCGGCATCATATGGTCCATAAAAATGATGTCGTATTCTTTTTCGTCGGTGAGTTTAAAGGCTTCTTTGGCACTTTTTGCGGTGTCCGCAATAATACCCAAACTTTCAAGCATAGTCGAAACAATCAAAAGATTTATATCAATATCGTCAACAACCAACACTCTTAAATCAGGGAAATTTGATGTTTCGGAAGACTGTTCGGTAATATCAATATGTTCTTCCGCAGAAATATAAGGCAATCGAATCGTAAAAACAGAACCGACACCGTAAGTACTTTTAACTTTAAGAGAACCACCCATAAGTTCGCAGTATTTATGGCTTATAGGCATACCCAAGCCTGTGCCTTGAATAGTTCTTGTTTTTGATATATCAAATCTTTCAAACGGGTCAAAAATATTCGGAAGATTATCTTCGCTGATGCCTATACCTGTATCTTTGACTTCAAAAACGAGTTCATTAGTTTCTTTGTCGAGATAAGCATTAAGCTCCGCACCGCCGGTTTCCGTATACTTGGCGGCATTTGAAATTACATTGGTAACTGTCTGCTGAATACGCAACTCGTCACCATTCGCCCATTCGGGCAAATCGGGAGAGAGGTTGATTTTAAAAGTTAAACTCTTCTCTTTGAAAATCATAATAAACATTGAGTATAGGCGGTCGAGCAGAGAGTGGAGATTATAAGAAGAATTTATAATATCCATTTTTCCGGATTCGATTTTTGAAAAATCAAGAATGTCATTGATAATTCCCAACAAGGTGTGTGCGGAAGAACGCATATCGGAGAGGTATTTTTGTTGCTGTTTGTCGAGATTTGTTCTCGAAAGAATGTCATTAAGACCGATAACGGCATTCATAGGTGTTCGTATTTCGTGTGACATTGTTGCGATAAAATCTGATTTTGAAAGATTAGCTTTTTCTGCCTGAATTTTCTGTTCTTCAAGCTCTGTGTTATCAACAAATATCGCAAGAAAAACAGCATCGTCTGCCATAACTTTTTGAAGTTTATGACATTGAACAGTATAATATCGAGGTTCACCGACAGTAGTGAAGTTAATATATTTGCTGAATTTACAGTAACTTTCATTTTTGATAATTCTCATAAAAGAATCTCTGAATTCTCGTAAATCTGTTTCGGGAACGCATTTTTTTAAAACTTCATAATAGTTCAAACCGTCAATATAATCAAAATTAGGAGCACCGACCTTATTAAGAAATGATTTTGTACATAGCTTAAAACAACCGTTTATATCAAGCAAAATTATCATACAGGGGGTATTTTCTAACAGCGTATCCATATATCTGCGATGCTTTACATTTTGTGAAAATATAGCTTCCTCGAGTGCTTCTTTCGCACGAAACTGAGCAGTCAACTTATTATGAGCTGCCTTTGATAATCTTAATTCTCGCTCTAATTTCTTAATTTGCAAAAGCAAACTGTTATTATCTTGCATAATATATCACTTCATTTTTATTTTATTGAGATACCGATTAAACCTTGATTTTATGAAATAAAATAGTCTTTCCTGAGCGTTTAGTTAAGGGAGAAAGGTTCTGCTCCTTAAGCCACAAGGCGGCTCGAACATAGCAGTAATTTAACGACCCTAACCCTACAAGGTGGCGTTATGCCCACTCTTTTTTAGATAATTTAAGGCTTAATCGGCGGGAGCAATAATTTTTGACGAAAACATTCAACACAATCCAACAATCATATTATGCAGATTGAAAAACTTTGATTATTATATCTGTTTACATATTTACTGCCGTCATTCTTTAAAACAGGACAGATTTCGCCGCCTGCATAAGCTGTTATATAAGGGATATTTCCTGAAAATTTATTTATAAGTTCAAGTTCGGAAAATTTGTCCGCACCGAAAACAACGTAACGTGTCGCACAGGAAAAAATAATCATAAGGCTCATATTTTCTTTTTCGGCTGTTTCAGCGGCAGTTTTTAAAACTTGTTCCGCAACCGAAAGCATATCTGCACGCTCAAAAAGACCTATCTTTAAAATAGAGCCTTCTTTGACAAATGCACCGCACTCCAAAACGCCCTTTTCTTTGTCGAAATCAACCATTGTTCTGGAATATATCGGCATAGTATCGTCTTCTTTAATCATAAGCGAAAGTTCGCTGATTGCACCGCTTTCAATTAAAAGGTCAGTTAAACCCAGCGAATTAAGAAAATCAATAACAGGTTTTTCGTTTAAGGAGAAGATACTTGTGTTATCGGCAGAAGTAATTACTGCTTGTTTTCCCAATATTTTTTGTTCGGAAATAGAAACGCTGTAAAACTTCGGGCAGATATTGCCGTAAATTTTAATAAAACCGATAGCGTTATAAGATTTTCTGTAACCGCCTGCATTTGTTACGATAAAACTATCCTCTTTAAAGTTAGGAGAATCGTCAACAGCCGATGCCCCGAAGAACGGTACACCGGGGAACATTTCGGAGATTGTATCAACTATATGCCCGCCGTGTCCGACTATATAATTAGGCGTAAATGCAAAAATTGTATTCGGCTTTTCAACATCGAAATCCATAAACGGCTTTGAAAGTACTTTATCACAGGCTTTTTTTGTTAATTCACATATATGTTCTGAAGAATCGGCACGAGATATTTCTTCGGTAATATTCACATCGAAAAAGACATCATCGCTTGTCATAACCATTAAACTCAAAAGCAATTCGTCTTGAAAGCACTCGTTTTCTTTGGTTTTAATTCCGTTAAGTACAGTAGTTATGCCGATAATCGGAAACTCAAAACTTTTCAAAACGTTTTCAATAACACCCGACATTTCAAATTCACGGTGAAACGAGATAATACCTATCGCATTTTTTAATAATTCATTTTCATTCACTTTATCTTTTAAAGAATTGACAGCAACTTCAATATCGTCAATCTCTTCCGTACAAGCTGTTATCACTTTAATCATTTGCTAACTTCCTTTTTAACTTTCTCTTGTTATATCAACTTTGTTGACATCAATTTCAACGCTCGCCGGCTAATTACCATAAAAAACAATTGCGAATCAATAGTTATAGATATACCATTAAAGTATACCACATTAAAAAATTAAAATGTGTACAAACTATTAAATTTCTATTAACTTTCTGTACAAACACTTATTCCCATTTTGAAAAAATTGTGTAATTTTATTGATTCTCGTTAAAAACAATTACAAAATTGCGGTTATTTTTCCGCCTGACTGCGTTATCGTCCTTGCCTTGTCAGCCAAAAAAATTCCTCACAATTTTACAATGTTTTTAATTGCGAATTAGTATAACTATTCCGAAACGAAGGGGGTGGAGACTTCGCCACCGCCGCCCCTTTGGGGCATACCTGTCCTATATGATTTTTGTTAAAACCTAATGAAAAAATTATATAAAATAATTGACTTATTATAGTTTTAATGGTATAATGTGGTGTAATTTCGGATACATTTCCTTGCTCCCACTCTTGATATTCTCCGCAAGGGGACGGAAACAAGCTCGCTGTCAAGTTCTGTTGCTATTTTGTTATAATATTCCCCGCAAGGGGACGGAAACAAGTAGTTGGATTGCTATATTTACTAAGTTGCGGAAATATTCCCCGCAAGGGGACGGAAACAAGTCAGATGTTTCCTTAAAACCGAGAGTTGCACACATATTCCTCGCAAGGGGACGGAAACAAGGTAGAATTACCGTATATAACTCCGTCAAAGCCAATATTCCCCGCAAGGGGACGGAAACAAGTCCGTTCAATTTCAAAAGCCTCACCTACCTTATATATTCCCCGCAAGGGGACGGAAACAAGTACAAAACAGTACCGTATTTTGCCGCTTCATTCATATTCCCCGCAAGGGGACGGAAACAAGTCGCCGTTGATGTTCTCGTCAATTGTCCTTTGCATATTCCCCGCAAGGGGACGGAAACAAGGTTCCTGTGCTTTTGCGAAAACTTCACGACTGAATATTCCCCGCAAGGGGACGGAAACAAGCATAATATCTGTATGAGCGTTTGTTAAAGTTTCATATTCCCCGCAAGGGGACGGAAACAAGCTGTAATCGCCGAACCCTGCATAAAATTTCAAAATATTCCCCGCAAGGGGACGGAAACAAGTTACCAGTGATATTAGTGTAATTAGTAGTATCAATATTCTCCGCAAGGGGACGGAAACAATTTCGCTGTTATAGAGTCTTTTATGATTTCGTTATATTCCCCGCAAGGGGACGGAAGCAAGTTGAGACCTTGCTTTGAGAAGTTTTTGATAAATATATTCCCCGCAAGGGGACGGAAACAAGTCAACAACGCTTGTCAACACAGTTTCAATACTCATATTCCCCGCAAGGGGACGGAAACAAGTTCATTGTCGGCACCTTCAAAAACTGCACGGTCATATTCCCCGCAAGGGGACGGAAACAAGGTTTATTATCAATTATCGCTTTCATTAAACCTGTCCTAAAACCCTAATTCAAAGTTACAAATACCACAAATTAGAGAAAAACGGAGAAAATGTTTACGTTGTTTATTACGGTAACGGATTTGCAAAATTTTAAAGCGTTTGAGAGTCCGATTTACGTGTTCAATTTTAATTCTGAA
>JAISIJ010000136.1 GCA_031262245.1 Oscillospiraceae bacterium
TTATTTCAATGGCAACAAGATTATATAATTATATCAAAATAAAAAAACTTGTCAACTCTTTTTATAAAGTTGACAAGGATTTGTATTATTATCTTATGTTACCTAAAAGTGATTTCAAACCGGAAATACTATCGGCAAGATTAGTATTTTGAAAAGAGGGAATACTTACTGTATTACAGTTGGAATTATTTACTGCAAGATAATTTTCCAAAAGTGAATTTACAGCATTATTTACCCCGTTATTACAATTGCTGTTGCTATTATAGGAATTTCCTGTTGAACAGTTCGTGTTATTTTTAGGCATATATTGCCCGAAAATCGAATTTATAACCTCACTTGTATTGCAATTACCTGTTTCACAATTTTGTGTATCACAATTACCGTTTTCACAATCTGAAGTTACCATATTGGGAGTATAATTCTTAATTGAGGGGAGATATTTTTCCAATAAGGAGTTTAATATATTTTCCTGTGAAAAAACAGTAGATTTAGTAGTAACGGTTTCTTTTACTGTTACGGTTTTTTCTGTAGTAACAACAGGATATGTTACTTGTGCTTTTGTTGTTACTGTAGGTTTAGTTACTTGTGCCTTTGTTGTTACTACAGGTTTAGTTACTTGTGCTATTGTTGTTACTACAGGTTTAGTGGTTGTGATTGCGGGATAGCTGTTACCTCCTCTGTTTGCCGATGTGGATTGCCCGAAAAACTGTGACCAGTAATGTCCGTAAGTATCAGAAGATTTATAGACATATCCTACGCCTAAATGTGTGTAATTTGCATTGAGAATATTTGCTCTGTGTCCCGCAGAATTCATCCAACCGTTAACAACCTCCTGAGGTGTTTGCTGACCGCAAGCGATATTCTCCGCTACCGCTCTGAACCCCTCGGATTTCCAGTCGATAATACTGAAACAATCTTGTCCGTTGGGACGTGTGTGTGAAAAAGTTGTTGTAATTTCAACTGCTCTGCCCTGTGCCGCAGATTGTAAAACAGAATCGGCTTTTAGAGGTTGCAAACCGTATTTTTCACGTTCTATATTTGTATAATAAAGCACTTGCTCCGTAAAATCTGACGTATCCGCCTTGGGTGCAATACTTACAAAAGGTAACATAAAGCATAATACAAAAATAAAAGATAAGAGTTTTTTCATTTGAGTTCCTCCGAATAAATTTATTTGTCTCTTGCAGTGATATTATGTTAACACATTGTAATTGTTTTGTAAAGTATTTGTTTATGTCAATAAATTTACCATATTTTTTTGTACACATTGCACAAAAATATAAAAAACGCTTGACGAGAAAAAATATAATGATATAATACTTTTAGCAGTCGTACAAAACGAGTGCTAACAATTAATTAGTTTAAGTGATAATATATAAAAGAGGAGAGATTTAAAATGATTAAACCCTTAGCAGACAGAGTTTTAGTAAAAATGCTTGAAGCAGAGGATACCACTAAAAGCGGTATAATCCTTGCAAATTCAGCAAAAGAAAAACCCCAAGTTGCAGAAGTTGTTGCTGTAGGTCCGGGAGGAGTTAACAGCGAGGGCAATAAAATCGAAATGTATATTGAAGTAGGTCAAAAAGTACTGATGTCAAAATACGGCGGTACTCAAGTTAAAGTTGAAGGCGAAGAATATACCATTGTAAAACAAGACGATATTCTTGCAATTGTAGAGTAATAACAATTAATAAAAAAAAGAAATGAGGAATGATAATAATGGCTAAAGATATTATTTACGGCGTTGACGCAAGAAAATCATTACAAGCCGGCATAGATAAACTTGCTGATACAGTTAAAATCACATTAGGTCCCAAAGGCAGAAATGTTGTACTTGATAAAAAATACGGTGCTCCGTTGATTACAAATGACGGTGTTACCATTGCAAAAGAAATTGAACTTGAAGATAAATTTGAAAATATGGGTGCTCAACTTGTTAAAGAGGTTGCAACCAAAACAAACGATGCCGCAGGTGACGGTACTACTACCGCTACTCTCTTGGCACAAGCTCTTGTTCGTGAGGGTATGAAAAATATTGCCGCAGGTGCTAATCCTATGGTATTGAAAAAAGGTATTGAAAAAGCAACCAATGCCGCTGTTGACAGTATCATAAACGCATCAAAACCCGTTGACGGTTCTGCTGATATTGAAAGAGTTGCCACAGTTTCTTCAGGTGACGAAACAGTAGGTAAACTCATTGCCGAGGCTATGGACAAAGTGTCCAAAGACGGTGTTATTACCCTTGAAGAGTCCAAAACAGCTGACACTTACAGCGAAGTTGTTGAAGGTATGCAATTCGACCGCGGTTATATCACACCCTATTTTGTTACAAATACAGACAAAATGGAAGCTGTTTATGATGATGCTTATATTTTAATTACAGATAAAAAAATCTCAAATATCCAAGAAATTCTTCCTTTGCTCGAACAAATTGTTCAAACAGGCAAAAAATTAGTTATCGTTGCTGAAGACATTGAGGGTGAGGCTTTAACTACTTTAATCCTCAACAACCTCAGAGGTACTTTCAAAGTTGCGGGTGTTAAAGCCCCCGGTTTCGGTGACAGACGTAAAGATATGCTCCGTGATATTGCTATCCTCACAGGCGGCGAAGTTATCACAGAAGAATTAGGTCTTGAGCTTAAAGAAACAGAGATTGCACAATTAGGTAAAGCAAGCCAAGTTGTAATCCAAAAAGAAAACACTATTATTGTCGGCGGTAAAGGTGAAACTGAAGCTATCCAAAACAGAATCAAAGAAATCCGTGCTGCAATTGACAATACAACTTCTGACTTTGACCGTGAGAAATTGCAGGAAAGACTTGCAAAACTCAGCGGCGGTGTTGGAGTAATCAAAGTCGGAGCAGCTACAGAAATTGAAATGAAAGAGAAAAAACTCCGTATCGAAGACGCTCTCGCAGCTACAAAAGCAGCTGTTGCAGAGGGTATCGTTCCCGGCGGCGGTACAGTTTTACTCAATGCAGTTCCTGCAGTTGCAACATTAGTTGAAACACTTACAGGCGACGAAAAAACAGGTGCAACAATCGTTCTCAAAGCACTTGAAGAACCCGTACGTCAAATAGCATTAAATGCTGGTTTAGAGGGTAGTGTCATAATTGACAAAATCAACAACTGCGGCAAAACAGGCTATGGTTTCGACGCATACAAAGAAGAATATGTTGATATGATTTCAGCCGGCATAGTTGACCCCACAAAAGTAACACGTTCAGCACTCCAAAACGCTGCAAGCGTTGCCGCAATGGTACTCACCACAGAAAGCCTTGTTTCCGATATTCCCGAAGAAAATCCCGCACCTGCTATGCCCGGCGGTGGTATGGGCGGTATGTATTAATTCGTTTTTCTATTAGTTCCTGTAACGACGGCTATCGAAGTTCCCTACTTCTTTTCACAGTTGGCACTTCAGTTGACATTGGTTTGACTTGGTATGAAAAATTCCGCCGTGCACGGCGGAATTTTTTTAGTTACTGGGTTGGATATTTGTTATTTTGAGATGTAGGTGAAATGTTTTTAGAGTTTTTTATAAACCCTAAATTTCCGCTCATGATAACAAATATCCGATACAGTAAGCTAAAAAAGCACCTTAAATAGGTGCTTTTTTATATACAGTAAAACCAATGTCAACTAAAGTGCCAACTATCAAAAGAATTAGGGAACTTCGATAGTTGCGAACCACAGGAACTAAGAGAAAAACAAAAAAGCAACGAAGAGAAAACCAAAATCTACTTAGCGTCAGCGAAACCACCTTCAACGAGAGCAACGAGGGAATCAACTGCAGCAACTTCGTCAGGACCGTCAGCAATGATTGAAACAGGGGTACCACCCATTATGCCGAGAGAAAGTATGCCTAATAAGCTTTTGCCTGCAACACGGCGTTCGTCTTTTTCAACCCAAATAGATGACTTGAACTCATTAGCTTTTTGGATGAAAAAGGTTGCGGGGCGAGCGTGAAGACCAACTTGATTTTGTACGATTACGTCTTTTTTTAACATTTTTATATACACTCCCTATTTAATGAGCATTGTTTTTAACAAGCCCTGAAAAATCAATTCACTATAATATGATTATTATATGCAAAAATACGAGTATAGTCAAGTGTTTTATTAAATATATCGTCTGTTTTCTGTTATTTATACAAATAACGAGTGATTTAAGAATATTTTTTGTGATAAAACACAAGATTAAGTAATTTTAATGCTGTTTTCTTTTTTCCAAGCCTCAATATTTTTATGGTGTCCGCTCAGAAGGACTTCGGGAACACGTCTGTCATCCCAAAATTCGGGATGAGTATATTGCGGATGTTCGAGGTAGCCGTCCCAATGGCTTTCGTTTATAAAGGCTTCCTCGTCAGGCAAAACTCCGTCTATAAGCCTTGCAACTGCATCAGTCAAAATCAATGCCGGCAATTCTCCTCCGGTAACAACATAGTCGCCTATAGAAATTTCTTCGTCAACGATTTTATCTATAACCCGTTGGTCTACTCCCTCATAATGCCCGCAAATAATGAAAATATACTCTTTTTCGGAAAGTTCTTTAACTTTTTCCTCTGTCAGTTTTGTACCTTTAGGCGACATATAAATAACGTAAGGTTTTTGCTCTTCACAGGCTGACAGATAGCAACTGTAAACAGGCTGTGCCTGCATTACCATACCTCTGCCGCCGCCATAGGGTTTATCATCAACACGTCTATGCTTGTTTTCAGTATAATCACGAATATTTTTACAACTTATCTGTATATGATTTGCACGTCTTGCACGTCCGATTATACTTTCATTGAGAACAGTTTCGCACATATCGGGAAAAAGCGTTGCAATTACTATGTTCACATTTTTATTCCTTTTATATATCAAACAAACCTTTTAACGGTCTTATCTTTATATAATTCTCTGTAATATTTGTTTCAATAACAACGTCTGCAATGGCAGGAATTAACAACTCTCTGTCACCTTTTACTACATAAACGTCATTGGCTCCTGTTTGGAGAATATCTGTAATAACACCGTATTTAACACCGCTGTCAACATCAAAAACCTCAAGACCCATTAAGTCAACAAGGAAATATGTGTCTTTGGGCAAGTCAAAGTCTTCTCGTTTTGAGTATAAGATTATATTACGCAAAACTTCGGCATCTTCAACTGTTTCATATCCCGATAATTGTAATATAACTTGTGATTTCTGCACCCTTGCGTTGACAATATCAACAGGAGAACCGTTTTCAAAATAAAGGGTATCAAAATCAAGCAACATATTCGGACTGTCACACCAAGGGTTTAATTTCACTTCTCCTTTTAAACCGTGTGTGGCAACAATCTGTCCTATTTCCAAATATTCTTTCATTGTACAATACTCGTTGTTTCAACTGCAGTAACTGTTTCGGCAGTTGTTTCTGTTGGAATTGTGAAATTTCCGCCCCTGTCAACGGTTATGATATATCCGTCTGTATTATTACCGGAAACAGTATAAGTTGTATCGGTATAAACAGGAACTTGAGTAATCATTGCGAGAGGGTCGGAGGGAACAAAATAAACTTCAAAAGTCTTGCCGTCTGCTTTAACATAAAGGTGTTCGTCGTCGTATTTATATGATTTAATAAAATCTGTATATTCTTCAAGACAGAGATTGTTTTCATACATATACGTTGCGTGGGGGATACCTACATATCTGTAATGCCACGGTTCGTAAGCTATACCCGTTAAACCTACTTTGTCTTTATTATAACGCAGAATAAAACCGAATTTATGGGCATTTTCCTGTATCCAGCTATATTCATCTTCACCCGTAAAATCCATTCTCGTATCGCCGTTGAGTACAGCCAAATCAAAAGCAAATCCTGTTTCGTGTTCAGAAAATCCCGGTTTTGCAACAAGATTAGGGTC
>JAISIJ010000471.1 GCA_031262245.1 Oscillospiraceae bacterium
CCCCGGAATTGGTAGTCGAAAGGCTCTTGATTTTTGAATTCAACTGAAATTGTGTCGCCGCCTGTCAGCTCCTTAAACCTGTCCATTTGGTCGATTTTCATAAACGACAAGTCGCCGGAAAACACAAACCGTTTCATATAGACGGCGGTTTCTCCGAACTTGTCCGACATTCTTTTTAAACTGCGTTCGCTTGAGTTTTCCGAGCCGATAAGGCGGTTAATAAGTGCGGAAATCAGCGACTTTCCGCTGTCACCCGAACCTACCAAAAACATACATTTCTTGAAACGGTAGCCGTAAATATTTGAAATTACAGCCCCGATGTACTCCAAAAGTAACTGTGCTTTTTGCTTGTTGTTTTCTGTAAAAGTGCCGATAAATCGGTCGAAAACAGGGGTTAGAGTGTTTTCGTTTTTCCAGTCACAGGGTATCTGAATTGTGGAAAAAATATCGGGGGAATGTGGGCATAATTTCATATTGTAAATATTTAACAAACCGTTGCGAAAATTTATATATTCCTCAGCCTCGTTCATTTTATTGTGGACAATTTTTTCCGATTTTTTGTCAATTAATTCCCTCGCATTTGCCACAGTATGCACGGTTTGGAGTGAAAATTTAAATTTTGCCACATAGTCAAGTAAAATTTTGTCAAGGTCGTTGTTGTTAATTTGAACATATACGCCATTTTGGTAAATATAGCGTATTTCCGTGCCTAAAGCGTTGTTTCGGAGGTACACGATATTTTCTGTTAATCGGAAAAATTCCGCCAAAAATGCCGGGTGAACGGTTAATTTTTTGTCCTTATTTTCAACGGCAAAATTGGGACGAACTGTATATGTTTTTTCGCCTGTTTTTTCATTTTCAAGCTCTGCCTTATAGTATTTGTCGCCGTGTTTTACAGCTGTTTCCGGCGAACTTTGTAATTTGTCTATGTCAATATTTGACATTTTTCGTTCTCCTTAAAATTTTTAAAAATTTTTTTAATTTTTTTTAAGAAAAACATTGACAACACATTTTTTATATGGTATAATAATGATGTTAATTAAGTTAAAAACATTGTTGTCAATGTTATATCTTTCTTGAAAGTGTCTTTGCCCGACACTTTCTTTTTTTTGCCTAAAAAGTAACGCTGTCGATTAACGCCGGAATCATAATTGCACCCACGATAATAACGCCTACGCCCGAAGCAAGCTGTTTAATGGCTTTGCTTTTGGCGTCCGGCTCGTGTTCGCCTTGTGCCTGTATTAAATGTATTATGCCGAAAACCGCAAGTGTTGCACCGACCGTTGAAACAACAGCAGTTAAACCCAATTTCATATTGGCTTTGAGAGTGCTTGTATCGAAACTGGCGGCATTTACATTAATTGCCGTCACCATTACAAAGGTAATTATTGACATAACCGCAACGTAGACACGTTTGTAAAATTTATTCATTTTTTTTCCCTTTCTTTTTAAGTGTCTTTTTATTATAAAACTCCGTTTTTTACAGTTTTTAGTATAGGACAAAGCCCTTTATCACCGAATAAAGCCGTAAAATCTTGTTTTTTGTCATTGATTTTCTCCTTGATTTTTGGAATACCACCCTTTTTCTGTAATAATACTTTCAATATAGTTGTTAATTCTTTCCAAGTTTTCGGTTATATTGTGGGTTTTACAATATTCAATGTCACTTTTTGCCAAAGATATTAACTCGTCAATGTTCTTGAAATCGTCCGCTCTCAATCCTCTTTTGGCATAAATATACAGCGTTGGATTTTTAATTCTTATCGTTATCGGCAAGTCATTAAGGGAAATTTTGTTATTACAAAGCATACTGTTAATTTTCTCAAGCAACTCAAAATTGCTCTGGCGAATGTTAAAAATATTGTATTTTTCGTCAAGTTCTGCCATTAATTGACGGCGTTTGCGTGTGTATTCCTCCTCTTTTAAGTAATTATCTTCCAAATTTTCGATAATTTCTTTTATTTTTTTGTTAGTATCTGACATATTTTCTCCTTTTATTAATCATTGTTGACATTGTCACCAAAATATTTTACAATAACTGTATTTTTAGGAACGTGCAAAGTTAGACATTCAAAATTGTCGATAACATATGGTTTTGCATTATCTTCCAAATCCATTTTTACAGGACAGTTGCCACAATATCTGTAATCCGTATTTTTAATTTGTAAATTGGAATAATTATCAATATACATATATTGAAAAAAACTTATAAGGTGGTTATATTCGTCCTTATAATTGATATTTATAAGGGTGTAAGGCGTTGTTTCGCATAGTACCTCGTATCGTCTTTCAGATGTTGACGGCGTTTCCTGCGGTCTTTCCTCGTCTTGTTTTTTTTTACCAAACATTTATAATCCTCCGTGAAATTTGAATATTTTACCAAAAAAATTTTTCAATGTAAATTTTTAGTGATAATATAAACAAGTGATATAGTAATTAAAACTTGCACAATTATTGACAACATTCTTTCTATGGTCGAGTTATCTTCTTTAATTTCATTAGTGGTTGTAATTTGTTGTAAATTTTCCACAATTGTATTTTCCGGCACAAACAGTTCAGCTTTTACAATTCCTGTCTTTTTATTAGTTTTAACTTTGGAATATGGTGTGTCGTTTTCAGAAAGCGTCTTGAAAATAGTGGTTTTTTCAATATCATATTTCTGTAAATTAATGCCTCCCTCACTATCACTTTCAGAATAAACAAGAAAATATTTACTGTCTTTGCCAATCGTAAATGCCGTGTTTTCCGTAGAAAAACTTATAATGTCACTCTCGGAATTGCTTATTTTCGGCGTTTTTATATCAACTATGAACCAACGCAATACCCCGGTAACAATCACTAAAATTGTAATTCCAATCATTATCTTAATAAGCACAACAATTATTGGAAAATCATCCTTTAAATTTCTGAAAAAATCCATATAATTCCTTTTTAATTATCTTTAAAACTTTTAATAATCGTATCTTCCGGGACATAAAGTTCAACGTCATCAAATTTTCTTTTAACATATGGGTTTTCATTTTCCGGGATTTTGTATATAATGGTATTTTTTATAAAGTATTTTTGCAAGGTTAATCCATTATCTTCTAATTCAGCAAGAACAAAATAATAATCGCCGTCAGTTCCAATTGTGAAATCAGAATTTTTACTTTCAATACTTGTTATATTGTATATTTTCAGTTTTGCACTTTCTTTAACCCTATTAATAAATAAAATAATGATACAAACTAATATAACAATAAACGGTAACAATGCTAAGAATATTTTAATCTTTTTGTTCATTTGAATTTACACCTTTTTATTTTTATGAATACAAAAAAAACGTCCACATTTTTCAATGTGGACGTTTGTCATAATTTACCTTTATCCGAACCCACCATACAAAAAAACGAGTTTTTTATTGTAAATAATTTTACAGTGGTATATGAC
>JAISIJ010000258.1 GCA_031262245.1 Oscillospiraceae bacterium
AACTACCACAACCGATACGGAACTTCGAGAGGAGTAATACTCTAAAAGCGGCAGATATTAAAAAAAGAAGATTTGCGAGAGAGGATAGTTTGAAAGTTGGTGATATATTCATAGGGATATTTGTAGTTGGCTATGCGTTCAATGCGATTGTTTTTGATTGCTTTTGAAACACCGCCAGCTCCGAATGCGAGAATGGATTGACTGTCGGACATTGAATGAATGTTGTATCTGCAGAAATGCCCGGATTTTGAATAGCCGGTGTTTTCTAAGTTTCCTAAAGTGTTTTTTTGACGATAGAGATAATAGGGTTTGTAGTGCAAACGCTCTAACTTTTTCCAAGCAGCTGTTGTTTCATAACTGATACTGTTAAGCTCACGGTTGGTATAAATTCTCGAACCTCGTTTAAGACTCAGTGCGTGAATGGTAATGTTTTCGGGTGCAAGAGCAAGACATTTGTTGAGAGAAGTGCGAAATCCGCTGATAGTATCTCCCGGTAATCCTGCAATTAAATCCATATTGACACTAAACGGGTATTTTCTTGTAAGACTGTAAGCTTCATAAATCTCTTTAACGGTGTGTTTTCTTCCGATATTTTCCAAAATATCTTGATTAAATGTTTGCGGGTTAATGGAAACACGTCCCACACCGAAATACTTCAAAGCGTTGAGTTTTTCAGTATTAATGGTATCGGGTCTCCCTGCCTCAACGGTAATTTCAGTAAAGGGCGAGAGATTAAAGAGTGATAATTTTGATAATATTTGTGCAAGCTGATTTGCGGTTAAAGTTGTGGGAGTGCCGCCGCCGATATAAATACTGTCAATTTTTTGGCGAAAAAGTTTTGCGGCAAATTCTAATTCTTTGCATAACAAATTTACATATTCGGGGATTAGCTTTAATGCACTTTCGATACTGTGAGAAATAAAAGAGCAGTAGGAACATCTTGAAGGACAAAAAGGGATAGATATATACAGGCTTAATTCGCCTTTTGGAAAATCAATTATAGGTTTTTGGTAATATGCTGTTTCCGTTGCTAAAATAGATTTCATAAATGAAACAGAATATTTTGAGCTTAATTGACGAACATATGGGTTTACTATCTCATATGGATATTTTGATTTAAGGATATAGAGCATTGCATCTTCGGAATGTTTTATATATTTAGGAAATTTAAAGAAATTTTCAGGTATCATTTTAACGGGGCGAATACCTGTCAACATACCCCAAGGTTGCTTTTGCTCTGTCATTTCGGTAAGGATTTTATAAAGAAGAGTACAAAGGGTATATTCTTTATCTGTGAAATCAAAAGAATGTTTGTAAAATTGTTGTTCACCGTATCTGACTATAACGGAAACAGCATCATCTTCATCAAGAAAACAGAAAAAATCGCCTGCTTTAACTAAATGAAAGTTAAGGTCGTCAAAAGACAAGTTTTCAATGTATTCATATTCAAATTTCTGCATAGGGAAAAAGAGCCGAATAATCGCCTCTGTTTCGTATTTGAAATTGTTGTTAAAATAAATCAGTTTCATTGGTTTTTCAGAATTGCACCTAACATTTTTACTTTCTCAAGGTCACCCTCAACTTTAACTTTACCTGTTGCAAGAGCAATAGGGAGTTTGAGAGAGCCTGAGATGATTTTTTCGAGGTTAGTTTTAGTTGTGGAAATTAAAGCATTTCTGTCGTTATATTCATAGGGTTCAACATTGATTTTGCCGTCTTTAAGTTCAATATAGAACACACCGGGGAGTTTACCCGTAAGATTGAATTGGAAAGCAACAGTTTCTTTAACGCCGCTTAAATCTAAATTTGCCTCTGCGATTTTTTTATTTATTTTTACGATTATATCCTGAACTTCATTTGCCATAGTTACCTCCTGTTATTGTGTGTTTTTAACAGCGTTATTATACGCAAGAAAAAAGATTTTGTCAACCGTGTACAGTAAATTTTGTGATAAAAGCTACATATTTGAAATACTTCACTTAAAATTTGTGGAGATTGAAATATAAATCAGTAAAACAAAGTAAAAAACAGCGGAAATAATTTCTTTCCGCTGTTTTTTTGTTATTCACACATATCTTCAATAAGACGTTTCATTTCCTGTTCGGTTTCAACTGTTATGCCCTCTTCAACCGCCATTTTATCCTCATCTGAAAGCAGATACATAGGATAATCCAAAATTTGATAGGGCAATTCGGAATTTTCTCTGAATATTGCAACAACACCGTCATAATCTTTCATAACATAGCCGATAGGTTTTGTTATTACAGTAGCCTCTGTTTGGTAAACTTGGCTGATTACCGCCGCATCTGCAACAGTTTCCGTTTCCTGTACATTCTCATTTCCCAAAACTAATGTAAAGATAATTATAACTGCGGATACCATTATTGCAACTAAAAAAACAGTTAAAATCCCTCGGATTTGATTTTCTTTTTTTTCGTTCATAAAGAACACTCTCCTTATTATAGATAAGGAGAGTATTGTCAATATATTTCTTTTTATACGTTAATATTCGTTAACCTTGATATGACCTTTATTTTGAAGTTCACAAAGCATTGTAAAACGGTTTTCATCTCTTGTTTCGTCTTTTGAGAGGTAATTAACATAACTTTCAACAGCTCCGAAAAGCGTACCTGTTCTGCCCTCAATTTTAAAATGTTTAAATCCTCTCGGGATATATTCTTCTTTGATACTTTTCGGAGAAATAAAAGTAGGGTATCCCTGAATATTATAAAAGTGATTATTCATACCGTATTCACATTCAAAAGACGGCTCGTTATATATAACACCTTTTGCTTTTGCGTCAAAAAAATCTAT
>JAISIJ010000307.1 GCA_031262245.1 Oscillospiraceae bacterium
TCAGCAGTATCTATCACACTATCGCCTTTTGTGCATTGTGCTTTTGCGAGAGTTTCAGAATTAAGTTTTATATTTCCTTTTAAATATTTAGCTAACATAACAATATCAGCCATTTTACCGACACCGCCGTCACCGTCAATGTCGCCATACATTACTTCCGGTTCAACATATTCTCCGAGGAAAACAAAAGGTATATCGTTTTTTGTTGCATAAGTTTCAGCATATGAACCTTTATATCCGTAAATTGTTAATTTTTCACAACCATGAAAAGAATTTTCACCAATTTCAGTTACATTATTAGGAATTATTATTGAAGTTAAACTTGAACAATCATAAAAAGCCCTAAGCACAATTTCAGCCACACTATCTGGAATAGTTATTGAAAGTAAACTTGAACAGCCATAAAATGTTCCATATTCGATTTCAATTACATTATCGGGAATAGTTATTGAAGTTAAACTTGAACAGCCGTAAAAAGCATACGGACGGATTGAAGTAACACTATCGGGAATATTTATTGATGTTAAACTTGAACACCCCCAAAAAGTAGAATCAGCAATTTCGATTACACTATCTGGAATTGTTAAGGAGGTAAAAAAATTTGAAGATTTTTACTTAATATTTTTTATTCTGTATAATCTTCTGATTTAAAATCTCTTTAGACATTATAACATATTTAAAGGCATAAATCTGAATACTCACGAAAATGTCAATATTGATTTTTAAAAATTAAAGTTTTCAAGAAAAAAAGCACCAAAAAAGGTGCTTTTTTCATATCCGGTTAACCCAAAGCCTGTGAGTTGCAAAGAGTGAAAAGAAGTAGGGAATTCGGAGAGCAGACCCTCACAGGAACTAAGAGAAAAACAAAAAAGAAAAATTATTGGTTTTTATAAGCGTCAACCATTTTTTTAACCATTTGACCGCCAACACTGCCGGCTTCACGAGAAGTTAAGTTAGCACCGTCTTGAAGGTTTACACCAACCTCAGAAGCTGCTTGATTTTTAATTTGTTCCATAGAATCTTTTGAACTTGTAGTTGTTTTTGCCATTTTATCAGTTCTCCTTATATATTTTTTAATTATTGCAGTAATTTACTGCACTACTATTATGTACAAAACACAATATATTATTTAAGGAAAATTTTTCTTTTTTAGTTTTCTATTAGTTACAGAAAACCGCACCTCTCGAAGTTCCCTAATTCTTTTTGTAGTTGGCACTTCAGTTGACGGGGTTTGACTTAGTATGAAAAATGCCCTTTTTCAAAGGGCATTTTTTAAGCTTACTGTGGGAGATATTTATTATTGTGAACGGAAGTTTTAGGATTGGCGAAATTCTGTTTAAAAAACTCTCCCCACACTTCTAAAAATAACAAATATCTATCCCAGTCCGCTTAAAAAATTTCGCCGTGTACGGCGGAATTTTTCACACTAAGTCAAACCACGTCAGCTAAACTGCCAACTATGAAAAGAATTAGGGAACTTCGATAGTTGCGGTTCCCTACAACTATCAGAAAAGTAAAAAAAGTTGACGTAATGTTATTTTTAAGGTATAATTAAGAAAATTATTTTATATAATTATCTGTTTTACTAATTATAATATAATTACCATAAATTAAAAAGGAAATAATATGAGCAATATCATTGAAGTTAAGCATTTATCTAAATCTTTTCACGGCAAAAAAGCTGTTGATGATTTAAGTTTTTCTGTTACCGAAGGGCAACTGTTTGCTTTTTTAGGTCAAAACGGGGCGGGGAAAAGCACAACTATAAATATGTTGGTAGGATTATCCCAAAAAGACAGCGGTGAAATTCAATATGAAAACGGCAAACAATTTTCAGATTTTAAAAATAATATTGGCGTTGTTTTTCAAAATAATGTCTTTGAAAATCTGCTGACAGTTAAGGAAAATATTCTTTTTTACGGAGCTTTGAGTGAAAATAAACAGGATAAAGACAACAAACGCTATGATGAATTAATGGAGTTGTTTTCACTGCGAGATGTTGAAAAACAAAAATTCGGAACACTCTCCGGCGGACAAAAGCGTAAAGCAGAAATTGCGAGAGCAATATGGGGAAATCCTAAAATTCTCTTTTTAGACGAGCCGACAACAGGTCTTGACCCGAAAACACGCAACGAAGTATGGCATATATTGCGTAATTTACAGCAACAAAGCGGTATGACTGTTTTTCTCACCACTCATTATATGGAAGAAACAGAAGATGCCGACGAGGTTGTTATAATCCATAAAGGTAAAAAAATTGCAACAGGCAGTCCGGCAGAACTCAAAGCACTTTATTCTAAAGACAGCTTACAAATTACACCGAAAAATGCAGAGTTTTTCGAGAAAAAATTATCTGAAATTAACGAAGATTATAAAAAAACAGCGGATACATATACGCTGTTTCCCGATAATTCTCAAAAAGCAATTTCTCTGCTTACAATGCTTAACAATAATATTAATTATTTTGAAATGAAGCGAGGCTCAATGGACGATGTTTTCCTCGCCGCTGTGGGAGAAAAAATATGAAAAAATTTAACGCCTTGTTAATAAGGAACAATAAATTATTCATAAGGGATAAAAGTACTGTTTTCTTTTCAATTTTAAGTGTATTGATATTAATTTCTTTATACTTCTTATTTATCGGGAAACAATATGCTTCGGGACTGGTGGAGGGAACGAGCGGAACAGCACTGGGCGGCTCTGAAAGTAAAGCTTATTTTCTTGTCTATCTGCAAATGATGGCTGGTATTATGGTACTTAATTCCGTCTCACTTTGCACGGGAGTTTACGGCACATTGGCAAGGGATTTTGAAACACGCAAAATAGATTCTTTTTTAATTACACATACAAAGACATTTGAAATTCTGCTCTCCTATCTTGCAAGCGGATTTTCAGTATCATATATGCTTAATATGCTCACTTGGATTATAACCGTAGTTTTAATAACTGTTTTAACAGGATATTCTATTGCAGCAAGCACTTTTATTACCGTAACAATTGCACTTCTCCTTGTATCTTTTGTGGGAGCATCCATTATGTTACTTGTAACCGCTTTTGTAAAATCCTCAGCGGCAGTCGGGGTAATTACAGGTATTTTAGGTACATTTTTCGGATTTCTTTGCGGAATATATATGCCTCTCACTCAACTCGGAAGTGCCGCCGGATATGTCGGCTCAATTTTGCCTTTCACACATCTTTCGGTATGGTTAAAGAATATTGTTTTAAAAAATGCTTTTAACGAACTCAATATTACCTCGCCAGAATTTAAAGACGTGTTACTTTCAAATTTTACTGCCGATAATATCGGATTTCTCGGAATTAATATCAATTTATCGGTTATGCTGTTGCTGTGTGCCGCTGTTTCTGTTCTGTGTGCCGTAGGAGCGTATGGTATTTTAGCACGCAGAGTAAAAAATAATTAGATTTATTACTATTTACTTGAAAGATACAAAATCAACAAAGAAATATCCGCCGGCGAAACGCCTGAAATATGAGAAGCCTGTGCGATATTATCGGGTTTATGCTTTTTCAGTTTTTCAATTGCCTCAAGTCTTAAGCCTTTGATACTGTCATAATCTGTGTTCTCGGGGATTTTTCTGTTTTCAAGACGTTTAAGCTGTTCTATTCTGCTCTCCTGTTTTGCAATATATCCGCTGTACTTTATTTCTAATTCTACTTGTTCACAAATATATTTATCAGAGAGTACACTGTTATCTGTAACATTAACAATATCATAACCTAATTGGGGACGGCGAATTAAGTCTGCAAGTTTTGCACCTGTGGATAATTCTGTTGTCCCTTTTTCTTTGAGATAGTTATTTATCTTTTCAGAGGGTGCAACGGTGATTTTTTCAAGACGTGCTTTTTCATTCTTGACAATCTCGATTTTTTCAGTCAGTTTATCATATCTTTCTTGAGATATTAAACCTATTTCTCTGCCTATGGGGGTAAGTCTTTGGTCGGCATTATCTTGACGGAGCAATAAACGATATTCACTTCTTGAAGTCATCATTCGATATGGGTCCTCACAGCCCTTTGTGGTTAAGTCGTCTATTAAAGTACCTATATAAGAACTTGAACGTCCTAAGGTAAGAGGAGCTTTATTTTGGATTTTCAAGACTGCATTAATACCTGCAACTAATCCCTGTGCCGCCGCCTCTTCATATCCCGAAGAACCGTTGAATTGCCCTGCACCGTAAAGACCGCTTACATTTTTAAATTCAAGTGTTGGTTTTAAATCTATAGGATTACAACAATCATATTCAATAGCATATGCAGGTCGCATAATTTCTGCATTTTCAAGCCCTTTTATGCTTTTAACAAACATTTCCTGAACATCAAAGGGCAGAGAGGATGACATACCCTGTAAATAAAACTCTTTCGTTTCCAAACCCATTGGTTCAATAAACAGTTGATGTCGTTCTTTATCTGCAAATCTCACTATTTTATCTTCAATTGAGGGACAATATCGAGGGCCTGTTCCCTCAATCTGTCCCGAAAACAAGGGTGAACGGTGGAGATTATTACGAATAATTTCGTGGGTTTCTTCATTTGTATAGGATATATAACAGGGAACAATATTCTCAAGATTTTCAATTGTTTCAAAGGAAAAAGGTGTAATGTCCTCATCACCGTTTTGTATATCCAAAACAGAAAAGTCGATACTTCTTCCGTGAACACGGCAAGGTGTTCCTGTTTTAAAACGTCTTAGATTAACACCTATTGCTTTTAAGCTGTCACTCAAAAACATTGCGGCAAGGGAATTATCAGGACCGCTGTGATAATTACATTCACCGATATGTACTTTTCCCGCGAGATAAGTACCTGTTGCAATAATCACCGCTTTACAGGGATATATTCTTCCCAATCTTGTTTTAACACCTGTAATAATACTTTTTTCTGTGAGAATTTCTGTCACTTCCGCTTGAATAATCTGCAGATTTTTTTCCTGTTCGCAAACCTGTTTTATATGATTATGATATTTAACTCTGTCAATTTGGGCTCTTAAACTATGAACAGCCGCACCTTTACCCCTGTTCAACATACGGCTTTGTATCATACATTTATCTGCCGCTTTCCCCATTTCACCGCCTAAAGCGTCTATCTCACGGACAAGATGACCTTTAGCAGTACCGCCGATAGACGGATTACAGGGCATATTCCCCAATGCGTCAAGGCTGATTGTAAACAACATTGTTTTACAACCCATTCTTGCACTTGCCAAAGCCGCCTCAATGCCTGCGTGACCACCGCCCACTATTACAACTTCTTTTATTACCTAACACTCCTTTTTTCTTTGAGCCGCTTTTACTGTGTCTTTTTTTACTTTGAGCCGCCTGTACTATTTATGTTAATCTTAACCAGCCTTTATTTAAGCCATATATACACCTTTTTTATTTTT
>JAISIJ010000332.1 GCA_031262245.1 Oscillospiraceae bacterium
TAACACAGACGTTTAAAATACGGAGGTTTGATTATGTTAAATATTCTCAGCAAGCTTGCTCCTATCGGTTCATTTTTTATAAATCTTTTTAGAAAGAAAAAAGATAACACAATAAAAAATCCAAAGGGTGAAATAAAAAACTCAAAAATTACTCAAATAAAATCATCGGGAAGTAATGTGATTGACAATAAAAAAGGGAAAATAGACGGTTCTACAATAATTCAAGAATAGGAGTTAGCTATGAATAAAAATGCCATTGATAATAAAAATGGAACTATTGAAAATTCTATTATTAAACAGATAGAGAATGATAATCACATCGAAAATCATACTCATTATTACAATGATAACTCAAATCCAGCAAAATTAACCAGCCATTTTCCTGACCTCGGCGGTGTTGAGGTTGTCGGGCGTGATGAGGTTGTTGACGAAATTCACAAGAATTTTGAAAAGCATAACCGACTTGTTCTTCACGGTCAGGGTGGTATCGGGAAGACTGTTTGTTCGCTGTATTATGCGAGAGAGCATCAAAATGACTATGACTTGATACGGCATATGTCATTTAATTCTGATGTCAAAACTACGATTGTCGGAGGTTGTCCATTAAATGATGTTGGGTTTGAAAAGCTGACACCGGACGAAAAATTTGCCGCCGTAAAACAATATCTTGAGGGTTTAGACACCGAAACTTTACTTATGATTGACATAAACGAGGGCGAGCCGACTGATTTTGAAAATCTGCCCCAAAACAGAAATATAAAAATTCTCTTCACCGTACGCAATGAAGAGTTTTCAGGTTATAAAAAAATTCCGATTGGTTTTCTAAGTTATGAAAAATTAAAGGAAATTTTTGTAAATAATTCTGACGAGATTAAAGAAGATGAAGAGGTTTATTTGGCAGAAATTATAAATAAAATTCTCTTAAAAAACACGATGGTTATCGCACTTGCGGCGAGGGCAAAAGTTAAATCACACAAGAGTATGAAAGAATTGCGTGACATTTTGGTTGACGACAAATTGGGCAAAAAAGTCAAAGAAAAAATCCATCACGATAATAAAATTGACAAGCTGACAGAACACATATTGAGGTTATTTTCGATTTCGGGACTTGACGGTGAGCTTTCGGAAGTTTTGTCTTATGTGTCGCTTATCGACTACGACGGTGTAAAGTCGGAATTGTTTATGAAGTGGTATGGTCTTGAAGATTATGACGCTTTGAATGAACTAAAAATCGGGGGTTGGCTTGACTTCGGCAAAGACGATGACGGAGACGAAACCGTGTCAATGCACCCTGTCATTTCAGATGCGGTATTCGCCCAATCGGGGCTGGATTCTGTAAAGTGTGAAAAATTTTTAGATAATATATTTGAAGAATTTAATGAGCAAACTGCTTATAAATATTTTCATTTAATCAGAATTTCAGAATTTATTATCGGAAGATTTAATGAAGAAGAAACAGAGGAAATTGGATATATTTGCAACCAAACAGGGTATCTGTATAAGACCCAAGGCAACTATGAAGAATCACTTGAATATTATTCTAAAGCGTTAAAAATATGTGGAAAAGTGTTCGGCGAAGACCACCCATATACTGCCACTTCGTATAATAATATTGGTTTTGTTTATGATAGTATGGGCGATTATGAAAAAGCATTCGAATATTATTTTAAAGCGTTGAAAATTGATGAAAAAGTTTTAGGTAAAAACCACCCATCTATCGCCATTTCATATAATAATATTGGTCTTGTTTATAAAGAAAAAGGCGACTATGACAAAGCACTAGAATATTATTTTAAATCGTTGAAAATTAGAGAAAAAGTTTTAGGTAAAGACCACCCGGATACTGCCACTTCGTATAATAATATTGGTGCTGTTTATAATTATATAGGCAACTGCGACAAAGCACTTGAATATTATTTTAAAGCGTTAAAAATTGTAAAAACAAAGCTTGGTGAAAATCACCCCAATACTGCCGGTTTGTATAACAATATTGGTAGTGTTTATAATTGTATGAGCGACTATAACAAGGCACTTGAATATCATTTTAAAGCGTTAGAAATAATAGAAAAAGTTTTAGGTAAAGAACACCCATATACTGCTTCTTCGTATAATAATATCGGTGCTGTTTATAATAATATGAATAACTACGACAAAGCACTTGAATATCTTAATAAAGCATTAAAAATTAGAGAAAATAAACTTGGAAAAAATCACCCAGATACAAAAGAAACATACGAAAACATAGCCGTTACATATCTAGATTTGGGCGATGAAGAAAATGCCATAAAATACGATCGCTTGGCGGGGTATGATGTGTGAAAATATACACAAAGAGAGGTTTCGTGCCTCTCTTTGTGTATCAATCGGTATCAGTTTTATGACGCCCCTACATAAACCTTTTCAACTCCTCAAACGCTTTCGGGAACTTCTTTTTCCGCTCTTCCATATCAAACGGAATCCAAATGTCGGTGTCTCGGTTTTCGTCATTGGGCTTGTATTTGTAATTGTAATCCTTTTTGCCGCTGCCCAAATATTCGTCAATTACCCGTATCATAAGATTATTCTCGTCAGCAGGTTCTATATTGATTTTGTAATCTGCAATCAAGGGTATATTTTCATCTAATTCAATAGGATTTTTAATTTTATAATTTTCATCAAAGCAGAAATATTTGGTGTCGTTTATGGTTGTTGATTCTATTAAATTAGTACGTAGCATTTTTTTAGTATTTTTATTTAATACTGATTTATGAATAAATAAGTTTAATAAAGTATAATCTTTTTTAAAATCATTAATAGTACTAAATTGGAAAGAAAGATTTTTTAAAATTGAATCTAAATTCATATCATTAACAAGATGTTTCATAGTGTTTAAAATATCAGAGTATATTACAGAAAAAGGCTTATTAGTATTTAAACTCATATTATTAATATTATTAGAATCATAAGTAGTATAAAAACATAACATCGTATCTAATTTAAGATAAAATAAAAATGATATTGATAAAATAGTATATTTCTTGTTTTGAAAATCAATAATATACGGCACTCTTGTATAAAATGCCTTAGATGTATGACGCATATTATCTTTTATTTTATTTTCTGTTGAAAAATCTTGTATTAATAATTTTGCAATAATATATTTATATATTTCACAAACAATTTTTTTTTCATCAGGAATTTCTAAACATTCATAGCGTGATATATTTAATGATAAATTTGCAAATCTGTCTTTTAATGATATACTTGGTAATTTAGAAATGGTAAATCCATATTTTGAAGACAGCTCAGAGAAATATTCTTTATTTATTGTTTTTGGAATACTTATTCCATTACAAAACAATTTAAAATCACTATAAAAATCATATGTCCAATAAAAATCCTCATAATTTTCACTTTTAACCTTAAACCACTTTACATCTATGTAAGTAAATAAACTCCCGTGCTTTTTTTGTTCTTCATCATCAATAAAATATGACACTTCGGGTGTATCTAAATAATACCAATTTGTCCATCTGTTTCCATTACTATTTTTATCTTTCAAAAAATCAATTATCTCATCACTCAAATCAATCTCTATTTTTGTGCCGATTTCGCAGTCGGTACGAATCACATCAATGTCGTTTTGCTTGTGTTTAAGCAAAAGTTCATAGCCCTTTTCTTCTTCGCAATTTCGTGTCGTAACTTTGGCTGTCTTACCGATTAAAAACATCGCAAGCATACCTATGCCGAACCTGCCGCTCCTCGCCACAGGCTTGTCCGTGCCCTCGCCAAACTTTTCAAAATAGTCATCGCTATACCGATACGACGAGCCGACCGACAAATAATGATTGATTATCACGTCTTTGTTCATGCCGATTCCGTTGTCGGTTATTGTAAAAAGTTTCTTTTTCGTGTCCACTTTTACGGTGATTTTCGGCTTTTCGCCATTCAAATAACCGCCTTTTTCGGCAGCTAAACTTTCACGTTCGTTGCAGGCATCAACTGCATTTTGAAGAAGTTCACGCACCCCATAAGTAGGGTTATCGCCATACAGCGGCCCGATTAAAAGTTTTGAAATTTCCGGCTTTACTTTAAGTGCCACCTCTTCGGTTATGAATTTGTTGTTGCATTTATCATAGAATACTTCCTCGAAAAAATTTGAATCAATTATATGAAAAGCTATTTTAAATTCCATTTTATAAAATTCGACTATAACCGCCCAAGATAAATCTAATTCGCTTTTGACATATTCAATCCAATTCTTAATTTTAATATATTCGGTGCTTGTGTCGAGGTCACGAATATCAATACATAAAGAATTTTTTTCGACTTTGATGTTTCTTATTTTTTGGTTCCAATCCCATTCGCCCTTTGAAATAAGCGAAGAAATTCCGTTTGCATCTTCTAATATTTTCGGTGCTCTGTGGTCTCCTGCATCAAGCAAATCTGCCAACCTTACGATAGCCATAGTGTAAAAAATCGGAATATTCAATGGTTTAGAATATCTTGAAAATCTATCACCAAATCTTTTAATTAAATCCGATTTTGTATCCCTTATTTTCGTTCCGTGACTTCGAGCAACCAACCCAATGATATATCTAATATCCTCGAAATCATTACTGCGATGAGTAGATTTAAACCCATAAATAGTGTCGGCAAAAATATCTTGGTCTTTATCTCCCAAAAAATAATTTTCGATAATTATCTGCGATAAAATATGGTGATGTCTACGCAAAAATTCGCCGTATATTTTTTTGTCATCTTCAGATAATTTATTTGGTTCTTTGGAAGGATTTTTTATTTTTTCTCTAAAACCGAAAATTTGTTCTGTTTCATCAAAACCAAGATGGAGCATTTTTTTAATATATTTATTCCATTCTTTTCGGATGTCACTATAAGTTTTTTTGTATTTTTCTTCATCTGAAAACAGCATTTTGCACAAACCGGGTTTAGTAATAAACATACCAATATCGTGCAAAGCAATCGACAATATCAGCACCGTAACAGACAACGAGTCCAACTTTTTCAATGTTTCGGCATCAATTAAATCTGCTGTTAATTTTAAAATTGTTTCAATGTG
>JAISIJ010000345.1 GCA_031262245.1 Oscillospiraceae bacterium
TTGTAAATAAAAAAATTAAAGGGAAAATAATATATTTGTTTACAGTATTTTTAAGCACAAACTCTTGAAGATAATATGTAGAAAGGATATACAGTAAAAGTTGTGAAATTATAAAATAATGAGCAACGGACCAAAGTATATTATAGGGTTCAATATTTTCTGCACTCCACCAAAGGAAGAATAAAGTTGATATTAAATTTAGGATTATATAACAAACAGCAGATAATGTAAAAAATTGCACTTTTGCTGATAATTGCTTAAATTTTTTAAGGAGTAAAATAGGCAAAATAAAAGAAAAAGTCAAAATAAATATAATCTTTAAAACTGCAAATATACCGGTAAGACTTAAAAGTTCAAAACGGAAATTAGGCTCTAAACAAAAAAGACCTTGTGTAGCGGATTTCAGCAAATCTTTTACGTTACTATAGAGCGTGTTAGTAGTTCCGTTTGATACATACATCGGCATTACCGTTACCGCCGGGACAAAAAGTTTATTTATACAAACTGCTATTCCGGTTGCAATTAACATTAAAAAAACTGCAAAATAGGTTTTTGTATATTTCTGCAATTGCATTTCTTTTTGATTTGCCATTAGAAATATTACAAATACAGAAAAAAACAATGGTAATATATATATTTGTAAAAAAGATAGAGATTGAAATGTAAGTAAAATGAGTAAGCTTAGAAAGATATACTTTTTCTTGCCTTTTTGAAATTCAAGAGCATTGTCTTTTGTACACCAACAAAAAAGTGCAATTACTGCAATAAAAGTATGAAATCTTGTTTGAAAAAGAGATTCTTGAATAAACAAAGCCCAAAAATCATTGTTCATTCCACCTAAAAATATCAAACAAATCATTAATATAAGTGATTTATTTTTAAAACAGTATTTATCTAAGAGCCAAAGAGTAAAAATTGTTAAAAAGATTATTATTGTTGTTGAAATTGACAATAAAATAACTTGATTTTTTATAAGAGGAAACAAGCTGAAAAGAATAAAGGGTAATCCCCAAATAGTAGTATCAGTACCGTAATTCCAAGTTGAGGGAAAAAGGCTGTTTACTCTGTGCATTTCTCGAGCACGTAACGAATATGACGTAAAATCAGAGTTTGTATATATCCAAGCAAATGACCAAGCAGTATAAATTGCAAAAACAACGCATAATGCACCAAGTCCGTAAAAAAAAGCTTTGTGAATTTTTTTGTTGCCTAAATAGTTAAAAAGTGTTTTAATAAAAATCATAATTTACCTTTTTTCAAAAAACAGCACTTTACACCCATAAAGATATGGGTGTAAAGTTTTTTTATTATAGGATTATTTTAATAACCATATGCTAAAACAGTCGGTAGTGAGAATGTTAGATAAATCACCAACTGCGAAAACTGATACGGAACTTCGAGAAAGGTATTAGTTTAAAACGAGTAGAAAAAGAGGATAAGTTAAACCACGTCAGCTAAACTGCCAACTATGAAAATAACTACGGAACTTCGATAGGTGTGAACCACAGGAACTAAGAGAAAAACAAAAAAGAGAATTAAATAGCAGGATTTTTTTCACGTTTAACATAGGAGGTGTGGAGCAGGTGATGAGCTTTGTGTGAACCGGGTTTTTCGAGATAGGTGGAGTAAAGCTCTTTGATTGCGGGGTTTTCGTGGGATTTACGAATGGTTTTTGCGGCATCGTTGTTGTAGAGAACGCTTGCTCTTTTTTTGCGATAATCGGTAAAGTTGCGAACGTTGCCGCTGACGTGAGGTTGACCGCCGCCGTTAATACAACCACCCGGGCAACACATAATTTCAATGAAATGGTAGTTGCGTTTGCCGGCTCTGACATCGTCAATGAGTTTTTTTGCGTTGTTAAGTCCGGAAACAATAGCAACTTTAACTTCTAAATCGCCGACTTTATAGGTTGCCTCTTTGATTGAACCCGTAACGTCCGTGTATTCGAGTTCGGTGTTGGAATCGGTAGGACGAACATCTGTAAATTCAAGTTTAGGAAGTGTTTCGCCTGTGAGGGTCTCAACAGCAGTTCTTAATGCCGCCTCCATAACACCGCCGCTTGTGCCGAATATTACAGCAGCACCTGTAGACATACCCAATGGTGCATCAAAATCCTCATCCGGTAATTCATTGAAATTAATGCCGCAACGTTTGATAAGTTTACCTAATTCGCGAGTAGTTAATACAATATCCACGTCGGGAACGTCGTTTGCGGCTTGGTCGTCACGGTTATGCTCGAATTTTTTAGCAGTACAAGGCATTACGGAAACGCTGACAATATTGTTTTTGTCAATACCGTTTTTCTCTGCATAATATGATTTTGCAATAGCACCGAACATTTGTTGCGGAGATTTGCAAGTGGAGAGATGGTCGAGCCAGTCGGGATAATATTCCTCAAAGAATTTTACCCAACCGGGTGAGCAAGAAGTGAACATCGGCAAAACACCGTTATTTGTAACACGGTCGAGGAATTCAGTAGCCTCTTCCATAATTGTGAGGTCTGCGGAAAAATCTGTATCAAAAACTTTATCAAAGCCGATACGTCTTAAAGCGGCAGCCATTTTACCCTCAACATCAGTACCGATAGGATATCCGAAAAGTTCACCTAATGCCGCTCTTACAGCCGGGGCAGTCTGAACGATAACGTGTTTTTCGGGGTCTGAAATAGCTTTTAAAACAGCGTCGGTATCGTCTTTTTCACATAATGCTCCCACAGGACACATTACGATACATTGACCGCAGTTTACACAGGCTGTTTCGCCTAAACCTTTGTCAAAATCCGAGCCGATATGCGTTTTAAAACCACGCTCGTTAGCACCGATTACTCCGACACATTGAGTTGAACCGCAAGCTGCAACACAACGTCTGCAAAGTACACATTTATTGTTATTTCTGTACATATGAGCGGCAGTTTCGTCTATTTCGTAAACTTCTTTAACGCCGTCATAATAACCTTCATCGTCAACTTTGTAGTCTTTAGCTAATTTTTGGAGTTCGCAGTTGCCGCTGCGTTCACAAGATAAACATTTTCTGTCGTGAGTTGAAAGGATAAGTTCGAGTGTGCTTTTTCTTGCGGTTAATACTTTTTCGGTATTTGTAAATATCTCCATACCATCGGTGACAGGATAAACACAGGATGCAACTAATCTCTTGGGACGTCCGCCCTCACTTACCTCTACCATACAAATTCTGCAAGCACCGATTTCGTTGATTTTTTTCAGATAGCAAAGTGTAGGAATTTCAATATTGTTTTTATGAGCCGCCTCAAGAACAGTAACACCTTTTTCCACTTCGCAATCCAAGCCGTTGATTTTGATTTTTAACATATCAGCCATTTATTTACTCCTCATTATTATAGGAAATTTTTTTATAAAAACTATTGACAACATAAAAATAATGTGTATAATTATTTATGTAGTGAAGTCTTACTGACGGCTACTACTCAGAGCTTTGTTTTAATTTGTAATTAAAAGTAATCGCATCCTTTGGCGTGGGGAGATTAGTTTTTACTATAGGTCACAATAAGATATATACAGTCAAAATTATCTAAAAAGACTTTAATGACAATCCCAATAAGTTCCCACATAGGCTCTTCACCCCCTTTCGAGGGCTCAAAGCAGTAACCACCAGCAGTTTTCAGACTTCACTATAAATATTCTACACAAAACAAACTGTTTTGTCAATTATTTGTGATTGATTTTTATTTTTTTCGGAAAATTGTTGACAATAACTTAAGTATTGTATAGAATATCTATGTAGTGAAGTCTTACTGACGGCTACTACTCAGAGCTTTTTAGATGATTAAGAAGTAGTCACTCTTTTTGACGGGAGGGCGACTACTTTTTTCTACGTTTTGCTAAAAGGA
>JAISIJ010000422.1 GCA_031262245.1 Oscillospiraceae bacterium
GAAGATATTGCATTCCAAACAAATATTCTTGCACTTAATGCCAGCGTTGAGGCTGCCCGTGCGGGTGCTGCAGGTAAAGGTTTTGCAGTTGTTGCAAATGAGGTTGGTTCTCTTGCAAGCAAGTCCGCAGAGGCATCAAAATCCACGGCAAGTCTTATCGAAACATCGGTTAAGGCAGTTGAAATCGGAACAAAAATCGTTGACGACACCGCAAAATCCCTCATTGAGGCTGTTAAAGGTTCGGAGAGTGTTGTTATCCGAATTGACGAAATTTCAAAAGCCAGCGAGTTACAATCTGACAGTTTAACACAAGTAACATTGGGCGTTGACCAAATTTCTTCTGTCGTTCAAACAAACTCCGCAACCGCTCAGGAATGTGCCGCATCTGCTCAAGAACTCAATGCACAATCCAATTTACTCTCTCAAAATGTTGGAAAATTCAAACTCAAAGGCGTTTCAAATACGGATAATTATTCACCACAACCTTCCTATTCCGCACCGAGAAAACCTGTAAGCATTGACCTTGATAAGTATTAATATTATTCTAAATTTCCACCGCAAAGTTTAAAACTTTGCGGTGGAATTATTTTTTTCAATCAGAAAACTGTTTTGAAAAAGTAAAATGTATAATTATGCCTTTCAAAACCGAAAAAAATCGAAAATTTTATTGACAAAACATTAAAGATATGTTATAAAAGAATGAATAAAAATTTTTTATGAAAAGAGGGATATTACTTGAAAATAAGGTTAAAACCATTGGTTGCTGTTATGGCAAGCGTATTGGTACTGGGTGCATCGGGACTTACAAGCGGCATTTCCCTGAATTCGTCTTATAAACAGGCTGTTGAATCAGGCAAAGCGGAAATTCAACTTCAGCTCGATTCGTTCAGCAATTCTGTCAACGATGTTCTGAATGGGTTCAGAAATCAAATACAGGTGGCGGCAATGAACGGTGCAGGTTATGACGAAACAACCTCTATTGATGAACGAAAAGCCGTTTTAGCCGCAATGGCAAAACGCTCTGAACTCCTTGATTTCTCCATAGCGGATGAGAATGGTATTACATATTCGGATACGGACATTCACGAACGTGAGTATTTTATCGAAGCTATGAAAGGCACGACATACGTTTCTGCACCGGTTATCAGAAAGACCAACAACTCTGTCGTTATTATGGCGGCAACCGCTCTTCCGGACGGGAACGGTGCTATTTATTCCGGTATTGATTATGAAAGTTTCTCCGAAAAAATCGTTGTTGATGCGTTTGAGGACGGATTCTCTTTTATTCTTGACGCAAACGGTCAGCTTGTGGCTTATCCTGAAATTGACGAAATCAGAAAAATAATGACAATTGATGACCTTGCGGATGAAAACCCGAATGAATTCGGAGGGCTTAATAAAATTGCACCGAAAATGATTGCGGGCGAAAGCGGCAACACAACATTGCTTAAAAACGGTATCGAATATAATGTTTCTTATAAACCACTCGGGAATACTGAGGGTTGGTCCATTGCAGTCGGTGTGTCAAAAGATGAGCAAATGTCTACATTTTCCGACCTTGCGAAATCTCTTATCATTGTTCTGGCAATTTTGGCACTTGTGGGAGTTGGTGCAGGATTAGCACTTGCAAGCATGTTGGGCGGTCCGGCGGCATTGGTAAGTCAGCGTCTTTCGCTCCTTGCTAAGGGCGATTTGAAAACACCTTTCAAACGCAGACATTCGCTTACAACCGACTATACACTTCTTTTTGACTCAATGGCGGATACAATTACTCTTCTGCAAGAATATGTTGCGGATATTGATAACGTTCTTCATAACCTTGCGACTAAGGATTTGACAGCTACAACAACAGTAAACTATATCGGCGACTTTGCCCCAATCTATGATTCAATGCACGAAATTAAAATTAACCTCCGTGGTATTATTGAATCAATAGGCGGCATTGCGAAAGAAATACTTACCGGTGCAGAGGAGATGTCCACAACAGCCGAGAGTCTATCGAAAACCGCAATGGAAGAGTCGAATAATGCAGAAGTCCTCAATATGGGAATTGTCGAAATAAGCGAAAGTCTCTTAACAACCTCAAAAGACACGAAATCGGCAATCGGTATCGTCAACAGTTCCGTTGAAATTGCCAATGACGGCAAAGAAAAAATGGAACAAATGCTTCGTTCAATGGAAGACATCACTCACTCCTCACAAGAAATTGGAAAAATTATTAAAACCATTGACGATATTGCGTTCCAAACCAATATTTTAGCACTTAATGCCGCTGTTGAAGCAGCACGTGCAGGCGAAGCGGGCAAAGGATTTTCGGTTGTTGCCGAAGAGGTTCGTAACCTTGCTTCAAAATCCGCTGAAGCGGCAAAAGACACAACCGGGCTTATCAGCAATTCGATTGATTCGGTTAAGAAAGGTACAGGTATTGCCGGTGCTACTTCTGAATCACTTGAAAATGTTGTTACCTCAATCGAACAACTCAGTCTCCTTATCAATGAGATTTCAGAAGACACAGCCGCTCAAACAGCAGAGCTTGACACTCTGACTAAAAACACCGTCCAACTGACCGATTCGGCACACGAAAACTCTGCAACATCCGAAGAATGTGCCGCAACCACAAGGCAGTTTATGGAACAGGCAAAAAAACTTGAAGGCATTATGCAAGAGTTTACGCTCTAAATTTTATTTATTTTTCTATTTGTTTTAGAGAACAACAACTCTCGAAGTTCCTTTTTTAGTTTTCTACTCGTTTTAGAGTATTCACCTCTCGAAGTTCCGTAGATGTTTTTACAGTTGGCAGTTTTTAGGCTTTGGTTTGGCTGAATATGAAAAAAGCATCTGTTCAGGTGCTTTTTTCTTGCATACTGTATTGGATATTTGTTATCTTTAGAGAAGGAGACGAAGAATTTTTTTGTATGTAAACTATCCCTTACCGTTAAAAATAACAAATATCTAACCCCGTACACTAAAAAAATCCCCTTTGAAAAAGGGGATTTTTCACATACAGTTAAACCAATGTCAACTGAAGTGCCAACTGCAAAAATAACTACGGAACTTCGAGAGTTGCAATACTCTAAAACGAGTAGAAAAACAAAAAAGGAACTTCGATAGCCGCCACCACTGCAACTAAGAGAAAACCAAAAAGCGTTTGAGAAAGAGAATGTCGAGAGCATTTACAGTATTATCTGTATTTATATCAGCTCGCCGTAAACTTTCATAGTCAAGATAAGTTTTGTTGCATATTTTGATTATTGTGATGATATCTGAAATATTTGTCTGTTTATCACCATTTACATCACCGAATTGCTCTTGTGAAATAGTAGTTGTGACAGTTGTTGTAATAGATTCATCTATAATTGACAGAAAAATCCTCATTTTATCATTACTTCCGTCATTTTTAGTAATAATTATTGTATACTCTCCCATAGGCTGATTAGACCAATGAAGAAAACTATCACCCCAACAGGAAAAAAGCGAATTATCAGATTGAACATTATTCCAAGGAATTTCAACTTTATTATCGTCAACAGCAGCTGTTAACTTTATCTCCGAAAGTCCGTCCCCGGAAGTAGTAACAGAGGTAGAAACAGTTATGGTGGTAGTAGATAATGTTGTTGTAGTAGTGGTCGTTGGTTTGGGAGTAGAGACAGTCGTTGTGGTAGTGATTGGTTTTGGGGTAGAAACAGTTGTTGTAGTAGTTGGTTTCGGGGTAGAAACAGTCGTTGTGGTGGTAGTTGATTTGGGAGTAGAAACAGTAGTCGTGGTTGTGGTTGGTTTGGGAGTAGAAACAGTTGTTGTGGTAATAGTTGGTTTTGGGGTAGAAACAGTCGTTGTGGTAGTAGTTGGTTTAGGAGTAGAAACAGTTGTTGTGGTAGTTGTTGGTTTTGGGGTAGAAACAGTAGTTGTGGTAGTGGTTGTTTTTGGGGTAGTAGTAGTCTTTAGTGTGGTTGTTGAAGTTGAAGTCGTGGTTGTAGTCGTACCTGTCCCCGTGCCGATTGCTACAAAAGGAATATTTTTCCCAAGTGCAAATTGTTCCGCATAAGACGGACTAATACCGTAAATAGTAAGATTAGCACAGCCTGTAAATGAACTTTCACCTATAGTTGTTACACTTTCCGGAATACTTATGCTTGATAATTTCTTGCTGTTATAAAAAGCAGCATTGCCTATCGTAACACAGCTATCAGGCAATGTAACATTTACTAATTCTCCGCAATTGAAAAAGGAACGAACACCTATCGTTTTTAAAGAATTTGGGAATTCAACATCTTTTAAATTAGTGCAACCCTCAAAGGCATAATCTCCAATTTCAGTAACAGAATCAGGTAAATCTAAAGAAGAAAGCGAAGAGCAATTTTTAAAAGCATTTACCCCGATTGTTCCGACACCATCGGAAATATCAACAGAACTTAATGAAGTACAACCATAAAAAGTATAATCGGGAATTTGCACAAGAGAACTCGGAAATTTCACTGACTTAAGAGAAGTACAACCATTAAAAACCTGAACACCCATTTCAATAAGAGCATCGGGCAAAACAACAGAAGTAAGAGATTTACAACCGCTGAACGCATTATCACCTATAAACATTACACTATCCGGAATTGTTACAGAAGTAAGAGAGATACAACCATTAAACACATCCTGTCCCAACTCATGAACTGTCTTCGGGATAGTTACAGAGGTCAATCTTGTACAACTGTAAAAAGCTTTAATGTCAAGGGCAACAACAGGAGAGTTGTTTATAACATTCGGAATAACCAAATCCCCTGTTGCCGTTGATAAACATTTTGTGATTAATATTTCCCCACTGCCGACTTTTCTATACTCTAAATAATCCAAAGGATTAGCGATTACTGCCGACTTAACAGGGACAAAACTTGTAAACAAAACTGCAAAAATTAAGCAAAGAACTAAGACTTTTTTCATAATTTAACATCCTTAAGGATTGGGAGACGGACCTTTCATTTTCATTTCAAGGTTAGGTGCAGACGAACCGGCAGGCGTAGGAGGAACATAAGTTGTTTCACCGTCATAAGCTTGCCGCCAAGACGAAAGTAATTCACGACCTTTTCCCGAACCTCCGGGGAATGAGAAGGTTGCATTTCCTTCCCCGATTTCCTTAACGGTTGTACCTATGGAATAAAAATTATCCAAAGTCATAGTTGCAGGATAAGAGCCGAAATATTTCGCACCCTCACCTAAAACTACTTGTTGAACGAGATAATCTTTAACATAAACAGCCCAACGATATTTTCCCGCCTCAGCATAATAATTTTTCACATCTTTCAAAAATTGCTTCTCAAAAGTTAAATCATAATCGGGAGCACCATCAGATACGCCGGTTATTAAATTGCCGTCAGAACTCACAGAAACAACCTTTTGTTGCACAAAATTAGCTCCCAATTTTCCATAATGCGTTATCGCCATATTTTTACCGTCGTAATAAGCGAAAAACTCATCAAATACAGGTAAAATTGTAGAGTGATAGGAGTGATAGGAACTTGTATATTGTGCTTTTACAATTTTATCTTTATTATTAATATTATAATCTTGGACAACAGTTTGAATTGAGTTAAATAACAATTTTGACTCGGCATTTTGAGAAGCTATTTTTGATTCATTAATCCAACGCATACCGTTGATTACCAAAAGAGAACCCAAAACACCTATTATGCCTATAACAACTATTAACTCAACAAGTGTAAAACCTTTTAATTTTTTCATATCAATATCCTCAAAACATTATGGAAATAATCAGAAAAGATAAAAATCTTTCGGCAATGTAAATACAATAAATACATTTTTGTTTGCGGCTTGGTCATAGGTAGCTTGGGGACTTGTAGAATTTAAAAAGAGTTTAAATCTTTCGGGAGCAACAGCTACGGTACCATATTGAGGAACTCCGAGACGATTAAGCTCATCTCTTTTTTCTGTTGTACCGGAGAAATCAACCAACCTATGGTCATAATTCTTTTTGATATACAGAGGTGTTTGCGAACTGCCGACATCTTGGGTTTTAACAGCCCCGCCCTCAGTATAATAAACAGGATAATTGTTATAATCTATATTCGAACCCAAAGGATAGTCCACAGGGTCGGGAGATATGGTCGGAAAAAGCAATGAAGACAATGCGTTTGGAGGGTCGGTTTTAAATAACGACGGGTCAATAGAATAAAAAGGTACAGGAGAAGTTGAACCGGTTATTGTAACATCAGAGGTTGAAGGGGGAATAACACCCGAAGTAGTGGTTGAGCCGCCTGAACCACCAGGAGCAACAACTGTAATACCTGTAACAGGGTCTAATTGAAGTTTTGAGGTTTTCACGTTAAAATAAACTTCTTCTTTAAGACCGTTTACATTTTCCAAACCCATTGCCGCAGAATAGACTTTACCAAAACCTGCAAAAGTTGTCGATGCACCTGTAGGTTTTCCGATAACAGTAGCAGTAAAACGAGAAACGTCATAGAAATTGCCTTCGCTTACAATAACACCGGCACTATCGACATAACCGCGATATTGATATATATTTTCTGTTTCATCCACAGTAGGAGTGGAAGGATGGTCGGTAGCAAGAATACGTTTTCCCGATGCGTCAATACCTATTTCACCGAAAACCAACTTAAAATCATACTTATCATAATACACTTTATTAATCGCATCTTGTACCTTTACTAAAGTACCGTCAGTTTTATATTGTGATAAGGTCAATCCGCCGAGTTCGGGATTAGGCGTAGTATATCCGGGGTTTACATTGGGTTTTTTTATCATATATTCTGAACCCGCATTATTATCGTGCAGAATACTTAAAACATAAACATTATATTTATCACTTTGCAAACTGCTGTCAAGTTCTGTACGACTGATAGTATAATCTCTGAACCAGTTTCCGACAGCACCGGTTGCAGTAGTATGACCGTTTTGTTGTGCCCAATCAAGAACAAAACCATTATTAACAGTAATATTTTTTCTCAAAACCATATCATCTGTTAAGTGGAAATACCTCGCAAAATAATCAACAGGTTTATTAACAGTCGATATATCAACAGGCAAAGGTTTTCCCCATTCCTTATCATCATACCCTCCAAAATCCCATTTTGAGGTATTGAATAAGGGGTCGGCATTGTTTACGCCTATATCTGAAAAATTCTCCCACCCAACGTAAATATGCATACGATTAGCCGCATTAAGAGTAGTTTCAAGATAATGGGCTACATTATCCAATGATGCATTACTTTCGGTATATTCGGAAGTGTTGTTGAAAAGGCTTTTAACAGGATTAATCAACATCAATGCTCCGCCCATTATCAACGAAAATATCGCCATAACAATGATTAATTCAATAAGCGTAAACGCTTTCAGTTTTTTATTTTTCATAATTCATACCTTTTCAGCAAACTTTACGTTTTCGCAACGCAAAATCGCAGTTATTACCATTTAAATACACAATCATTTCTGAAATTAAGGTGTTGTTTTTTCAAAATAGGTATATCCCGAATCAAAACCATTCACTCTGTAAAGGTTAATCTCCTTGTCATATCCCGCAATTTCAATTTCATACTGAATATCATCGCCATCGCCCGGTATTCCGTTAGCATCATTCAGCAAAGTTACTTCTGTCGCGTCCGGCTTAACCGCAACGGGAGCTTGATAAGACGTTTTAACAGTCACGTTGTCAGTATTTTCCTTTGTATTCAAAACGCAAATTGTGGCAGTAAGCACAAGCGTACCCAATAACGCAAACACAGCAAGTGCCACAAGACACTCAACAAGCGTCATACCCTTTAGCTTTTTGGAGTTGATTTTTGTGTTTTTCATAATATCACCCCGTTTTTAACGTAAATTTTTAGCGTGAAACATTCTTCCAGTTGTAATCTGAAGCATTTTTAATTCTGATAGGTTTTTGGTCATAATCCAAGAGTAATGCTCCCGACGGCTCTTTACGATACTTTTTATCGCCGCTGTCGTCCTCTCCTATGCCGTCGCCGTTGGCGTCCCCACTGCTACTCAAAACTAAAGGATTTCCTTTTGTATCAAGCAAATAAAGCGGTATTGCATGTGCAGTATCCTGCACATATTCCGTAAGCTGATTCTCCAAACCTGACCCGAGAGGCAGAGTGGGGTCGAACACAGTAATGGTACACAAGCTGAAATCTACACTCGGATTAGCATCTTTAATATCTTGAGGAATAGAATCCGGAACGGTAGGAGTAACAGGAACTCCGTCTCTTTCAACAACCAACGATACTGTTCCACCGCCGCCAATGTCACTGCCGTATTGGTCACGGATTATATATTCTTGGGTTCTAATGGTTACCGTATCATTATTAAAAGGAGTATACCAAACAAATTTCTTAGTATCCGGAACTTCGTTATTGGGATAAACATTCACTTTAGTGCTGATAGGAGTTGCAACACTATCATAAAACTTTCTCAATTCTTTAAAATACTCTAATTTTGCCTCTTTAAAAGTTGCAGGAGCAATAAATAATGTCCCGGTTGGTGCAACCCCCGCAGGTGCATACAAATCACAAGCTAGCTGATAATCAGCAGCGACATACGGTTCCACAGGCATCGGCGGTTCTACTACCGTTTTATCAACCATTTTAGGATATACAACTCTGTCAATTGGGTCTTCTGCGTTGGGATAAACCCTTGCATAAAGTTTTTGTCCGTCTGAATCTGTCAAAACACGATATACAGGAGGAGGGTTATCAACTGATAACGCAATATCAATATAAAGGATAGCGGCATTTGAAGAGTTACTACACTTCAAAATTCTTGAAACCAACACACCGACTACCATTATTCTGTCATTAACGGTAGTTCCGTCATAAATCATAGGAGGAACACCACCTATGCTCTTAAGCTCAACTGTTGAATACGGAGCAAAAATGAAAGCGGTATAAGGAACATTAGAACCGTCCATAACAAAATTTCCTACCCCATTCATATATATATTGATACTGGGGTTATATTCCACAGTCGGTTGATAGCTAAGTGGAATATTATCTTTCAAATCTGAAGATTGAAGGAAGTTAGTATAAGAATCTGCCGGATTTTTAAGATAATAATCGGAAATAACAGAACCTTTAAGTGAAAAATTGCCTGCAGCAGCTTTAGTACCGGTAAAACCGGCAGCAATATCTGCATTGGTATTTCCGGGAATAAAGAAACGTGCTTTGGACGTTCCGTCATAAGTTTTTACGACAATATCACATTTATTTGAAGAAGCAAAATCAATTAACGCAATCCTAATTATTTTATCTGCCCCGCCCGGGTCAACCACAATAAGACCGGCACTAACTGTACCTTGAAGATAGCAATCCCCTGTAATAGTCACCTTAGCATCAGTTTTATAACCGGCAGGAGC
>JAISIJ010000008.1 GCA_031262245.1 Oscillospiraceae bacterium
GGACAATTGTTTTTTAAACCTTCACTTAATTTTGTAATATTTTCAGAAAAAAACTCAATCTCACCGCAATAATCGCTTAGTTTTTCGACAAGTTGTTCTACTTTAATTTTCGCACGTTCGGAGGTATAGGGCGGTGTTTCAAAGTATAATGCAGCAATCTCAACGCCCCTTTTTGCAGTCATATATCCGGCAACGGGACTGTCAATTCCACCGCTTAATAACAGCAATGCTTTTCCTCCTGTACCGACAGGCAACCCCCCTGCACCTTTGAGTTTTTCACCGTAAATATAAGCATTGGTATCTCGAATATCAACGTGAACAGTTACGGCGGGGTTATCGCAGTCAACAGTTAAATGGGGATATTTTTCTATTATATTATGCCCCAATTCTCTGCCGATTTCAGGAGAAGTCATAGGAAAATGTTTGTCGGCACGTTTTGCAGTTACATAAAATGTTTTTTTATAAGGCAAAATATCCTCAAAGCAAATCAGAGTTTTTTCGGATATATCGCTGAAATCTTTCTCGCAAACAAACGCTTTGCAGATAGATGCAATGCCGAAAACAGTTTTTATTTTTTCAAAAGCAAGATTAATGTCACACTCGTCATTTTTAGGTTCTATATATATAGTAGACTGCATATGGCGTATATCGAAACCAACACCTACTTTTGAGCGAATAGTTTTAATAACTTGGTTTTCAAAGACAAAACGATTAAGCCCTTTAAGAGCCATTTCACCGTATTTAGCAAGGATAACTTGTTTCAAAATTTATTTTTCCTCCAAAACAGCCAATTCGTCTTTGATATTTACCTCATGTTGACGAATTAAAAGCATATTGTGTTTTAAGAAATTCAAATCATCTCTTGTGTATGACATTGCCTCTTTTGCCTTAAGATTTTCGCTTTGGATATATTCAGCCAATTCAACAAGTTTGCTGTCTAAATCCTCAAGTTTTTTCCATATTTCTTCTAAAGTAATATTTTCCATATTTTTCACCTCGTACTTTTCGTACATTCTAACAGAATAAAAACTGTTTGTCAATATCTTTTTTAAAATATCATAAAAAAGCCAACTAAATATCATAAAATATTCAACAAAATAACATAAAAGTGTAATAAAAACAGTTTTATAATACAATATTTTACTTTTTTGCATTGCGGCAACGGATATGGAGAATTTCTTAACATAAAAAGGAATTTTAATGTCAGCGCTCAATGGTTTTTACTTATCTTTTATCTATCCATATTCAAGATGGTATTTTTTGTACTTTTCTAACTTTTGAAATAACAAAATAAGAAAACAAGATAATACATATTTAAAATACAAAAAGTTTTATTAAAAAATCAGCGGTTATTGTCGATAAAATAATATAATTTATTCTCATATAAAACTAATTTACGTATAGAGTTAGCTGTACATAACGACAAAAAATAAAACTTATGAAACGCTGATAACAAGTACACTAAAAATAAGGCGACCGTTTATGAAAATGAGCGGTTGTTTTTGTAATACATAAAATTTTAAAAACTCTTGACATTTTGAAAAATAGCGGTATAATAATAGTATAGCTTATGTAGAAAACCAATAACAATATCCGAACGCAAATGTCAAAATCAGACACAAAACCAGTCAAAAATAGCTATTGATTTTTTGTAAAATATATGGTATAATCTTATTGTATAGTTATTACAGTTTCTTTTGATTTCACATAAAGTTGATATAAATTTTACCAAATATGTTAAAATGTATTGGGCTTAGATGGTAGTGTTATGGAAATGACTATCCTTAATTTGCAATTTTTACTTATTTCGTTAAATGATAGGCTGTTTTCTTGTGTGCAAATACATAAAAAGGAGGTAAATGAAATGAATACACCTACAAGAATAGCTGTGACACTACTAAACTCATATCGTTTGTGGTCTCAAGCAGAGAATCCAACAATAAATGAAACCCGAACTATGGCTCTAACAACGTATATTTCGGCTATTAGTTTAATGAACTCTCAGAATGTCTTCATTACAAATGCACTGTTTCTACAAGGAGTGGTTGCTGATTTTGGATGGAAAAATGATGGGTTTTTCAAAGGTGTTATAACAGCTCAAAAACTCAATCAAAAATTTGATACCGCTGCATATTTCTTGGATTACAATATGCATAAACGGATGTATGATTGCAATGCATTTCTTCCTTTTGAAATAAACTTTGAGACTCTTTCTACTGATAAATTAGAAACAAATATAAATATCCAATCAAAACGGAAGTGTGAATTTGAATTTTCCGACTTTATTGATTTAAATATCTTGTATTCTGATGCGATATATAAAACTTATAAAAATTACTATAGTGATTCGATAAATTTCCCAAATGTGTTGAGAACCTTTTTCAGAGAAATTAAGCCAGTTATATACTTTAACGCTCTTTATGATCCTCGAAGAAAATAGATACGCAGGATTCTTGTTGTTGCTATTACATTGGCACCGGTTACGATGCTTTTCAATTTTGTGCTTTAAAAGAAATTAATTTACCCAGTACGCTTACCTCGAACGGCGGTTATGCTTTCCAAAGTTGAGACTTTGAAAGTGTTGTTATTTCCGAGGGTGTTACAAATATTGAAAAAGGCACTTTCTGTCAATGTTACAGTTTGAAATCCGTAATTTTACCCGAAAATATGACCCCAATTGGTGCCTATGCTTTTCAAGAAGCCCCGATAACAACGCTTACCATTCCCGAAGGTGTTACCGAAATCGGTTCAAATGCGTTTTGGCGTTGTCGTTCGCTTAAAAAAATAGCAATTCCCGGCAGCGTTACTGCGATTGACAGCACAGCGTTCACCACTGCACAAATTTAACTGTTGTGGCAAATGAGGGCAGAACAAATCAGACAGAATAATAAAGGTATGCTATGAGAGGAGCGTATCTTTTTTTATGTTTTTGAAGTTGGTTAAAGCACCGTTTAATTATTCGGACAATAAGTATAAATTGTTAAAGCAGTTATTGCCATTATTCCCGGAGAATATTACAGATTTTGTAGATTTATTCGGCGGTGGCTATGATGTGGGTACAAATGTTTTTGCTGAAAAAATATATTTTCAAAAATTTTTTTGCAAATAATCAAAAGTTGTTTTCGGTACAATTTCTTTTATGGCATTAAAATCTTTATTTTCGAGAAGTTTACGCACACGACTGGCAGAAATTACACCACCGCCTGATTCTTTTCTCGGTATAACCTCAAAATCAATGCCATACTTCGGAAGTAATCTTTGCATAGTTTGATTGTATTGATTGGTAATCTGGTCAAGTGGTTCTTCTCCCGCAAATCGAATGGTTATGCAAGTTTAGGTGCAATTTGTTCAGCAAAAATAGTGACATCGTTTGTCGGGTCGATTTTCTGTTCTTGAATAGAACCTTTTTCAAAATAAGCGCCGAAAGTTTGTTGAGAAATTATAAATCCACCGGACGGAACAACGGTAACATTTTTCAAATCTTTTGTTCCTTGTTTTACAAGTTCGAGCCTATCCTTAAACGGAAAAAATGACTTATCCTCTTCAACTACAAAAATTATAAGTTGAGAAACTTTTTTTGTGCTCTCTTCAATCAAATATCTATGTCCGAGTGTAAATGGATTACAATTCATAACAATTGAACCGATTTTCGGACAATTCGGTTTGATTGAATTAATATACTCGGTAAGAGCGGGATTACCCGAAACCGAGGTGTTATTTTGAATACTCGTTTGTTGTTTTTGTGTTTCATTACTATCTTGTTTTTCTTCAAAAACACCAAGTTCAATCATTCTTTTTGCAAGATATTCCCCCATTACTTTGTAGCCGGTAGGAGTAAAATGGTGAATATCATTAGTATAAATATCACCGTAATTATGAGGTCTGTCAAACATTCCGACTTCAGAATGAGGTCTTATAAAAATAAATTTGTCCTTATAATTCTCATATATAAGTTCATAACCACATTCCCTACAAACAAAGATAGTTATGTCATTATCCTGTGGATTATGAAAATCAAAAGAATTCCATTGCCTATGATAGTTAGGTATTCCGCCATTGGCACAATTTAAAACAGAATATTGATTTTCCTGTTCACCAAAATAAGTGTTTAATTCTCTTTGCAATACACTTTGGAGAGTATATTCATCGCAACACCATTGCCCAAAACAAGTGGAAAAACCAAAAGTATATATAGTTTTATCTGATTTTAAAGGTTGATTAGTAGTTAAACGATAACCTCCTACACAATTTAAATGTTCAGTAGACATATCATTAACAAGGTGTACACTTCCTTCTTTTTTTGTACTAAACGATACTGAGATTTTTTTTAATTCGGATTCATTTGTATATCCCACTTTATAATGCGAATCTAAATGTCTTTTGTATTTATCCTCAGGTAATAATTTGTTCAGTTTCAATTTTTCTTCATACTCGTCAGGATTCTTTATAGATTCAACAGGTGGAAAGGCGAAGATTATGATTTTTTGTTTGTTATTGGTTGAATTAATTTTGTCAAGCACTTTATCAAGCAAAAATTGTTTCATTCTGCTGTAATTAAATAAATCTGTAAAAGTATACTTTGCTGAATTTTTTAATTTCGAGTGAGAAACTCCGATAGTAATAAAAGGAGTATTAAGCTCTTCGTTATCTATGGTATTAATGTCGTTTATATAATAAGGAGTTTTTATTCTTTCAGTGCTTGTTAAAGGAACTTGAACTGAAAAATTTGAATACGCATTAACTTCTAAATTAAGTACAGTACCCTGTTCAACTAATGTTGCCAAATCGTATACATAGTTTGCAGAATATAAGTTTACTTTTTTTATGCCTTTGTCAATAAAATAATCAAATACTGTTCCGCCCTCTGCTCCGAGAACAGCAATTTTCCTTAAATTAATAATACGTCTGTTTAATTTGGAAAATTTAAATAAAACTCCCGTATTATCAAAACAAGATTCAAAAGAATTGAGTTTATTTAAACTTTCGCTTGTGTGAGAATTAACAGAATTAATAATCTGCTCAATTTGCTCTTGACTTATTTTTATTTCTTCACCCATTTTTATCTCCTCTGCTTTAAAATTATGAGATTGTACAATTACGAACGAGTAGTAAATATTTCGAAAAATATAGGTTTATCACTTTCTTTGGCAACAAATATCGGTAATAATTTATCAAATTCTTCTTTATTATTTGCTGTAATATATTTAAAACCGAGACTTTCTACCCAACCTTTAGCAATAGCATTATGGGAATGTATTGCACCATCGCTTTTGGAATAAGTTAATAACCCGGCTCCCCCGTTATTGTTAAGCATAATACGAATATTTCCTTTTAAATCTTTATTCCATAAAGAATTTATATCGTAAAAGAACGTTAAATCTCCGATACATAAAAAAGCAAGTTCATCATCACAAGCAACAGCCGCTTGTCCCATAAAAGTAGAAGCACAACCATCAATACCATTTACTCCGGAATTGCAATAAACCTCCACGCCATTGGGCAATTTATCAAATTTATGAGCATGTCGAACAGTTAAACTTCTTGCAATATGGAACAATGAATTTTCAGGCATATTCTTTATTAAAGAGCCAATGGTATATTTCATTTCCCATTTATCAAAATCATATTTAAAAAGTTCTTTTTTATTTTCTTTAAGCAAATTCAAGTAAATTTTATCATTTGTATTCTCTTTTGCATTTTCGGAAAAATATTGTAAGAAAAATTCATCCGAACACTCGAAAACATTTGACAAAATAAAATATTTATTAGTAAATTTCCCGTCTCCGTTTACTCTCCAATATTCAGAACAATTTAATAAATTAAGTCCGGGACTGATGTTAGTTCTTTCTTCGCCGAAATTTATAACTAAATCCGGAGATAAAGCTGCATCTTTTAATTGTTCTTCTCCGTGAAAAACAGTATAATTATTTCGTAAATTACTAAAATGGTCAACATATAAAACACAGTTATATTTTGATGCAAAATCAATAAATAATTGTTTTAACTTATTATTAGGAGGCATTTGCTGATTAATAATAACAAGAATTTTTTTCTTTTTTTTCAAATATTCAACACATTCGGATAATAAATTTTCATTTTTAGGTGTTATGCGATTTCTTAATTTAATATCCGGTAAAGTGAGATAATTGCTGATTACAGCTAATTTATCAATAGGCTTAATGTGAACATTAAGATGAACGGGTCCGCTCCATTTATTTTCTATTTCATATAATGCTTCTGAAACAGTAGTGGCAGTAATTCTCGGCTTAATTTCATTGCCGGCAGGTAATGAAAAAGATTTTTTTACAATTGCAGAAAGCATCTTTATTTGGTCAACACTTTGATGGTCTTGACATTCAAACATTCCCGGATAACGGTCGGTTGTAAGAATTAATAGAGGGACACGTTGATAAAAAGCTTCTGTAACAGGCGGAACGTAATTACAAACAGAAGGACCGCTTGTACAACAAATACAAACTATTTCTTTTAATTTTGTAGCAAGACCCAATGCAAAAAAACCGGCACTTCTTTCATCAGTAACATGATAAGTTTTAAAAAAATCTTGATTAGCTTCAAAAAGTCGGTTAAAGGTAATATTTCGTGTTCCGGCTGATATTACAATGTGTTTTATTCCGAATTTTTTCATTAATGCCACGACTATTCTGCAACGTTCACCATCGGCAGACAGTTTTACGGGAGGTTTTTTTTCAATCATTTTTTTTTTCTCTTCAATATGCAACATTGAATTTTCTTTATAAAATTTTACAAATTTATTTACCGGCATTTTTAAAACAGAACCTAACCACTCAAAAGCAAATTTTGTTGCTTTTGATATATTTTCATTTGTTTTACTGTAATCAATATCAAAACTTATATTTTCATTATTAAAAACATCTTCTTTTGTATATGTTTTTTTTATTTCTCTGTTTTGTAATTCCAAAAGATTTTGAAGGCTTATAAATCTATCGACACCCCTGATAGCATTGTAAAAAACAGAAAAAGGTTTTTGGAAAATTGCAGCCATACAAGTGCCGTGGAAACTGTCAGTTACAATATAGGCGGCATTTGAATATGCATAAAGGAAATTCTCTATAGATAAATCTTTAAG
>JAISIJ010000176.1 GCA_031262245.1 Oscillospiraceae bacterium
GTATACTGAACCGTGAAATTTAACCTCATTTTTTTAACTTCCCTTGTTAAAGCCCCCAACAATTTCGGCAATTTATCTTGAAAATGCTTACACTCAAAATCATCTACCGAAAGCCAAAAACCCTCCTGCCTAATCCAAGTTTCTGCCATAGGAAATACCCCTTGAATACACCTCACCGCTCTGTCTATCAAGTCCTCCCAAATCTCCGCTTCCCCTCGCCACAACGTATTTTTCAAATCTACCCCAAGTGTATACAACAACTCAACCACGCCCTTCTGATTTTTTATAAATTTATTACGCTTCCATATAACATCTCTTCTTTCATTGCACCATCAGCAAATCTGTCGGCATTTTTTGTATTCTTGTTGACATTGAAATGAATTCAATGTCAACGCTCGTCGGCTATCGCCGTCGCACCGCCGAAAATCGGCGGTGTAAACAATTTAGAAAAATTGTTTAACAGCCACCGTTACATAACCTCTGTTTTGTAACTTTGCAACTGCATTAGACAGTTTCATCCAAATATGCTTGTGCTTACTCCAAGCCATTTGCAATATTAACCTCGGCAACAATATGATTTTTCCCACACACGGTGTATACTCAACAATATAATCGCAAGTATCTGTATACAGCCAACCTAACTTTTTCTCACGTCCCGTTTCACCGTTATCACTCCAAACTTCCAACAAAACATTGTCGTGATTTTTCCGATATTTCTTCTCATCAACCGTTATCGTACCGCCGTTTTTCATATGAATTATCTTATCAATACCCCGTTTTTGCAAATCAGGTCGTTCATCAAATCTCACAGTTTCTATATAATCAGCCAACGGAAACTTCTCGATATAGTAATTATTCAACACCTTATCATCGTTTTCCTCATAAGAATACGCCAAATCACGCTTGAAATCAGCCTCACTCATACAAAATTTTACCACCCTTGTCAGTTTTACAGAGGTGTAATTTAGTCTATCATTCGCACATTTTATACTGCAAGTTTTGTGTAAAAAGAGGAACGCCTAACAAAATATAGTATTCAGTACTGTGCCTACCCCTTTGAAATTTCTTTCTGCAAACTTTCATATAGGTTTCTATCCAATTCTATCAAGCTTTGTGCAGAAGTATAATTCATACTTGCTCTTTTACTCCTCGGCGGTGTACTAACTTTTTGCAACAAAGCAGATAACCTTTCTTGCTTTTTCTGTTGTAAAATAAACATACACCTATTAATTTCCGAACGTTCAATATAAACAAATTTTCCTTTTTCAAACGTTACATTCACAGAATTAAACATACCACTTGCCCCCTTATTTATCAAATCCTGAAACAATAAGGAGGTCTGCACAAAAAAAAGAACACCTACAAAGCCTGTAAGTGTTCAGCCACCGCTCCTTTGTTTTTCAGTATCAAAGTATAGCGCCCCTTATTAACAATTCGTTTACTCATTTATCTACCGTTTTTTATTCATCTATCTCTTTAACAACTTTACAAGGATTTCCGCAAGCAACAACATTCGGCGGAATATCTTTTGTCACCACACTACCTGCACCTATCACGGAATTTTCGCCTATTGTAACCCCCGGGAGTATCGAAACCCCTCCGCCAATCCAAACACCATTACAAATAGTTATCGGTTCAGCATATTCCAAAGCTTGCTTGCGAATTTCGGGAGAAACCGTGTGAGTTGCGGTATAAATTCCGACATTCGGTGCAATCATAACATCATCGCCGATTGTGATTTTATTACAATCCAACGCAACAAGATTAAAATTTATAAAAACGTTATTTCCGATAGAAATATTTTTACCGTAATCATAACGAAACCCTGCTTCAATCGTTACATTTTCACCGATACTGCCAAGCAATTCTTCAAGTATCTTTCGCCTTTTATCAGTTTCAAGAGGGCTTGTTTGGTTATACTCAAAGGTCAGTTGCTGTGCCTGATTGCGTTCTTTTGTAAGCTCCTCGTCAACACGGTATAATTCACCGTTCAACATTTTTTCTTTTTCATTTTTAATAATATATTGCATAGGTGTAAAAATAAAGCCGCTCATATGCTTAACATTATCAGTAGATTTAAATCCGAAATGTTCGTAAAAAGGCACCCCATATGGTGAAGAATTTAAGGTTATTATTTTAAACCCCTGTGATTTTAACGCAATAATCATTTCTTTCATAAGTGCTGTTGCAATGCCTTTGCGGTGATAATTTCCGTCCACAAATAACATCGGAATATGCCCATTTCCTCGTTCACATATCATTCCTATAATTGAATTTTTATCATAAGCAACAAACATAAAATTGTTGCCCGAAATAAAACGCTCTTTGTACTCAAAGTTATTTATGAAATCATTTTTAAAATTATTCAAAGCTCCTGCTTCATAATCCGGCATTTCAAATTCAATAAAAACTTTCAACGCTAAATTAAGTGCAGAATTTATATCCTCTGCTAATGCTCGGCGTATTGTATAATCCATTTTCTCTAATCCTTTAACTTTTTCGGTATAAAATTGTTAAGCTATTTTCTTATCTACTATCTTACCACAAATAAATCATTTGTCAAGGATAAAGAAATCTCATAATCTTTTAAAATTTCGTTCGGAAATGAAATATCTTTAAATTTTTTCGTAAACTCTGAAATACGTTTCTCAGAGGATTTTCCCTCGCCGGTAAGCTGATAAAAAGGAAATTTCAAACAATTATCATACGCTTTTTTCAGTTCATAAAAAACATAAATAGTAAACCCCGCAATAGAAATGCAGAAAAAAATCGCAAAGCATATCATAAATATCTCCATTTTCATTACCTCAATCTTTCAACAATAAAGCAGAGGAGCATTAAAACCCCTCCGCTCCTTTATTTATCCGTTGCCCTTACCGCACCACCCCAGCCAATCGCTGCAATTAACGCTACATTTTATGTAAACCGTATCAAAATATTTTTGGTTAAAAAGTAAGAACATTTGCTTTATGCCAAAATCCAACGGTCTGAATTTTTGCAACTTTGTCTTGATTATTTACGCTTTATCTCGTAATGCACGAAAACAAACAGTATAAATATTCCAAACATACAAATAAATTTCAAAACATCGCTCAAAGGTTCTTTTATATATGTATCGGTGAATAATTCAGCAGCGGAATGTAACTCATTTCCGTATACCAAAACTACCAATCTATCAGATAAATCATCGTTATTTTCCAACACAGAAGTAAAACCACTCGAAGAAACAAACGGAACTCTTATCCCTTTCAACAAAGAACCTGAAATAGCCGTATTGATAGAATCCCTTATAATTTTAGTATCAACAGTATCCCCCTGTTTTGCAAAATATTCTTGCAAAGCTTGCGTTATATCTTTGTTTTCCTCATCGGCTTTCAAAACCAATTTCTTTAAATCTACCTCCTCGGGAACTACATCAATATCTACACCCCTTAACCTCAATATCGAACCCAACTCAAAATCATATAAAGAATTTACAATCGTATTCTCAATTCCCGATTTCATTTTATCATAATAAATAAAAGCCCCCATATCACGCCCCAAACTCCAAGCAATCATTCCGCATATAAAAATATTCGCCCAAAACATTATACTCCGATACGGTTGCTTCAAAATGTGTATTTTTGCAAGTAAACCTACCAATCCTATTCCGAATAACAGTAAGAAAAAATCACCATTGCCCATATTTTCACCACCTTTGCAAGGTATGAGGCGTCTGAAAAATATGCGAGGTCTGTTCTTTATTATGCCGGTTATTATGCCATTTTGGCAAGATAAAACGGCTGATTAAAAGCCGTTTTTTAACTAAACCCCTCGTATTTCGCCTCTGCACAATACTCAACCCTCGCATCACACGGAAAATCAATACTACGGAATCCCTCCGCAATCTCAAAAAGCTTTTTATCAGAAAAATTCCCCCTATTAATAGAGATATACCTCGGTATCACCAAATACTCTCGCTTTTCTTCAAGCTTTGCTCTAAACTTTGCCGCTTCCTCACGGTGTTTTTTGAAATTCTTCAAAGCTTTAATGTAAACGCAAATAAAAGATATAAAACTAATAGCAAGCACAACTATCAAAAATTTTTCTAAATACCCCAAGATAAAACCCCTTTCTGCAAGATTATCAATACTAAAATAACAACCTCAAAATAAATTAAAATTACTCCCTCGTTTCATTAAACACGCCCATCATCGGCGGCTCAGAATACCCCCTTATCGCATAATCCGGGAGTCGGATGTTCTTAAAAGGTGCGGAATGTTCCGTTATTTTTTTCGGTGAAGAATTACCATCGCACACGAGATGATACCCTGTTACAATTACAGCATTTTCTTCAAGCTTTCTACGTTCTGCCTTTATTTTTTTAAACTCTTTTAGTGTTTGAAAAGAAAAAACCAAAAATATCACAAATATAACTACCAGAATGATTATTGCTACAAAAGTTACTATCAAAATTATTCCTCCTTTTCGCCAATCTCACCTGCCGGCGGCTCGGTATAGATTTTTATTATTACAGTAGGCATTTGTGTATTCTCAAAAGGTTCTGCAAATTCTGCAATTTTTTCCTCCGAAGCGTTACCCTTGCTTTCTAACGTATGCCTCGGAACAAGTGATTCTTTCAACGCTTTTACTGCTTTTCCAACCAAGATAAGCCACATTAGAAATGCTATTCCTATCACTATCAAAAAAATTATCTCTAAAACACTCAAAATGCTCAACTCCTTTATTAATTTTGATTTTATAAAAAGGTCTGCATAAAATAAAAAGCACACCGATTTTCGATGTGCCTGTTTACTAAAAAAGTTTAATCCCCAAAAAATTCACCGCATTTTGCAAGCTATCCGAATGATACCCCTGTATAGGTGTAGTTGCGTAAGCAACCTGCCTTAATCCGCCCAAATCACCATTCAAATTCATACCTGTATACACTTTCGCAATTTGCTCAATTTCCTCATTGCTGCACCAGTTGCCCAGCAAATTATTGAAATATTCAAACGTGCCCGAAACGCCGTATCTGAAAGCATTTTGAATATCAACATTGCTGTCGTTCCTCAAACTCTCAATCAAAGCGTTATAACGAGTAGGCGTAAAACCTTTAATTCCCTTGATATTATCGGGTTTATCACCCCTTAAAATTTTCGCAAGCAAAACTGTGTTATACTCAGTATCCAAACCCTTAAATGCCGTTAAACCCCTAATATAACTGTTGTAATTCCTCGGAGTTACCTGCACATAATGGTTATGTTCCAAGTTCTTACTCTCGGCATAAGTTGTTTTAGTGCTTTTGATATACACGCTAACCCTGTCGTCCACCAATGGTAATAAATCACTGTCACCTGTAACAATATCAATCATATTGTCAGGATAATCTTTTTTAATACGTTCCAAGCAAACTTTTATCAAATCGTCAGCTTCAAAATTCGGTGCAGAATAGCAACTTATTCCGCCTTTCATCAAGCAATTCTTAGTTAAATCAATACCCTCATACAGCCGATTATCTGCCTTACCCCTCGAAACTTTATACCCAACACCGATTTTGGAAAAGTAGCTCGCCCTCGTTCCCGAACAACCTTTCAAATCAAAACAAACCGCAACAGGGTTACACCTCACCCAACGATGTATCGCCTTAATGGTATAAGTAGGAATTGTGGTATCAACCGTTTTCAGCTTGCCGTCCACTTTAAGCGTGCAATTCATCGCCGGAACCTTACTGAACGCATACTGCCAAGCCAAATGCGAAAAATCAAAAATCGTTACCCTTTTTTCCATTTTCACACCGCCATTCTTTGTTTTCTTGCGTTCACACCCTCGTAATATTCCCAATTATCAACATCAATCCATTCAAGCTTTTCCGAATATTCATACGGTTTCGGAGAGGAAACTGTATTTAATTTGGAAACCAAAGCCAACTTAACTTTGCCCTTATTTTCGTCAATTCTCTTAATGTAAACGCTAACACTGTCACCGTTTTTAATGCCGTCAATCGTTTCAAGTAAACCCACAAAATTCGGTGCTAATTCCACGAAAATACCATATTCCTCAACGGTGCTTACAACCCCTACAACTGCCGTTCCCTCTTTGAATCTTTCTGCATTTTCTACCCAAGTACCCAACATTTCTTTATGTGAAAGTAAGTAATGTTCGCCGTCTTTACCAAGATATATAACTCTTAAATTTTCGCCTACAAACACTATATCTCGTATTTCCGTTGTTCTCGAAAACTGTATATTGGCAATAGGTAACAGAGAAACAACCCCACCGCCTATATCCACAAATACACCGTAATCGCAAATAGATGTAACAACCGCATTGATAACATCGCCTTTTCGCAAAGTATCGAGAAACTCTCTCTTACATCTCTCTTGAACCTCTCTTCTTGAAAGGAAAATGCCGTCCTCTGTCATAGCTTTTACCATAAACTGAACCGTTTTTCCCACTTTCGAGAAAACCTCTTTAACATAACTCATAGAGGAAGTATCACCGTCAGCAGCATCCTCAAACTCAATTACACCGCTGAAACCATTTCCTAAATTCACCTGAATATTCTTGTTCTCATCAAGCATTTCTGCCGTTCCCTCTAAAACCCAACCTTTTTCCATTGCCGTAATCAAATAATATCTGCTCATTTCCGCATTTTGTTTAGTTCCTTTGAACCCCTCGGGATAAAATTTCATTGTAATTTCTCCTATTTTTTATTATTTACCAAACGTTTGCCGGTCGTTTAGTTTATACAGATAAGCTTTCAGTCTGGATTGATGTCTACCTGTTTTAAAAATAAGAGAAAGAGTCGGTATTTTAACCAACTCTTCTGTTTATTAATTTATTCCGTGGGTTACTCTTTCACTCAATTCAGCACGTTTACCGTCACCCCAACGTGAGGTATCACCTACCAAATACCCCGTTATTCTACGGATTCTTTGAAAAGGAACTTTTTCATATATCGGTGTAAATCCGAACTCCTCATCGCTTATATATCGTATTTCCAACCGCTCTAATATATGTTTCTGCTCTCTCGCCTCTGCCGCTTCATATCTCCACCAAAACTCCTTAAATGCCTCGTCAGGTTCTACACCTTTCGGGAAATCTTTTAAAATTATGTTCATATCTTTAACCTCTTTTTATTAAAATTTATCTGTTAGGGTGCCGTAAATTTAACCACCCATACAACATTTCACCTGTAAAATCATATTCATTATCTACAATTTTGCCGTTATTAGTGAACAAAACAGGAGTGTTCATATCCTCAGGCATTTGCAAACAAAAAAAGTTTTAATATACAACCTAAATCAGCTCCAATAAAGCAAGTTCAGTCCATTTTACACAATCATAAAAAGTTGTGTTATTTGCGGAGGAGTTTTGGCTAAAATTTCAAACTTACGATGTAAATAAAATTGTATCTTAATGTCTTGTTATCAAATTGATATTAAATGAGTAAATCAAGAAACACACTACCACATTATTTATTAAATCATTAAATATTAGTAGCAATTTCAACTGGAATTTTAGAAGCTATTTTTGTCATAATAGGAGTATAAAAATCTATATTTTCTTCAGGTGTTTCAATAGAAATAATGAGAGAGT
>JAISIJ010000276.1 GCA_031262245.1 Oscillospiraceae bacterium
CAATTGCGTATCTTGCATTTTTGAAAATAATAAAAGGTAGAATATATAAAAATATGATTAAAAAATTAATTGCAATATCATTGTCGTTGTTGTTGGTATTAAGTGCTTGTGGCAAAAGATAAAATGCGTTAGTGGAAAGAACTTTAGCTGGCGGAAGTTCCATCTCCCGGCCATATTCTAATCCAGAAGTTGCTCCAGTATCTGTGGATTTTTTGGATGAAAATTTTAGGGCGGTTAAAATTAGCGGCGAATTGCTTTTCGGCAAGGAAAGGACAATAACTTTATCTTCAATTAAAAATGCTATACCTAAAGAAACGTGTAAAGTCGAGTCTGCTTTTTATTGCGATAATAAAAACTGTTTGCCGTTTCCGCGAAACAACTATCCAGTAGAATTAGAGCAAAATACGACAATACAAGTCGTGTGTTCTGAATGTGATGCAGAGAAGAATACGAATTTGGTAGAGGATTTGCTAGAAAATTTGGCAAAGCCATCGAGCATATCAAGAATATATTTATATGTTGGGGGTAATAATGTCCCTTCTAATTGGATATATGTTTATTCTTGGCGGACAAACAAACGACCAAAGAATTGCTTTACAAAAGCAAGTGAAAAATCAGTTACTTTAAAGGAAAAAATATTCGTTTGGCCTTTTTAAGTCGCTATTAGAAGCTGGTAAATTTAGACTTTTCTCTGAAACAAAAGGTCGCTCCGTTCGTCCATCGTCTATAAAAAAACCAGCCGATATGAAGGATTATGCTTTAGATGTTAGAAAGGATGCTACTACGACTGATAGAGCTGTTCTTAATGATTTCCTGGAATTGCATGGATTTTTTTCCTCTAGAAGGACGGCAAGCTGTGCCAGACATGTCAAACATTTAGCGAAGGGTTATAAAGATTTTAATTTGGAAGAAAAAATGAAATCCGAACCAGCAAAAGAAGAAAGTCCTTTGGAAGAGGCGGCGGCGGAATATTCTAATTCTTCGGAAGAAAGTCCAGACAAAGCTCAAGAAGCACACGAGGAAGCGAAAGCCGAAACAAAGAAAAAAACAATAAACTCAAAAATATAATATTAATAAAATGAAATGAATAATCGGAATGAGCATCTAGAAGTGTCCCATCGTTAGAAAAAATCTTATCACAAAAGAATACAATCGTAAATTTAGAGAAGAATTTATTATAATAAAATAACTCATACGGAAAACAATTAAAGGATACAAGGTTTAAATATGCGTAAGTTTATAGATTTGTTTTGCGGTATCGGCGGTTTTAGAGTCGCTTTAGAAAACCGTGGTCTGGAATGCGTTTTTTCTAGCGATATTGATATTTTTGCACAAGAAGCTTATAAGCTGAATTTTGGCGAAAAACCGAGCGGGAATATAATAGAAATTCCATCTAATAAAATTCCTCGTCACGATATTTTATGTGCCGGTTTTCCATGTCAACCGTTTAGCATATCTGGAAATCGTAAAGGCTCTTCAGACCCGAGAAGTCGTCTTTTTTACGAAGTGCAAAGAATTGCGAAGTATCATAAGCCGTATATATTGCTTCTTGAAAATGTCAAAAATATTCTAACTATTGAGAACGGCAAATTTGTGCAGATGATGGGGGAAAGTCTGGATAAAATCGGTTATAATTTCTATACGCACGTTCTGAATGCTTCGCACTTTGGCATACCTCAATCTAGGGAGAGAGCTTATTTTGTGGCTTTTAGAAAAGATATTAAGAAAGAAGAAAAATCTTTTTTTAATTATTGTTCGCCAAAAGAAAATCGCAAACAAATTTTTTTAAAAGATATATTGGAAAACGAAGTGGATGAGAAATTTATTGTGAAAAGAAAAGATGTGAAGATAACGAAAGAAGAGTGCGATTTGAGTTGCCAATTAAAGCCCGTAAAGGTTGGAACAATTAATAAAGGTGGACAAGGCGAAAGGATTTACAGTCCTAAAGGCCATGCTATAACGCAATCCTCATACGGTGGCGGGGTTGGAGCGAAAACGGGACTTTATAGAACTAGTCAAGGCATTAGACGCTTAACGATAAACGAGTGTAAGAAAGTCATGGGATTTCCAGCTCGACATAAAGTGGGACCCGGCTTAAGAGGCTATCAGCAATTAGGCAATGCGGTGGTGCCGGCTATGATAGGCTATATCTACGATAACGTTAAGAGGTTTTATGAGAAACGAAAATAATAAAAATGCTGTTGACGGAAGAGATACGGAAATGCGAATAAAGAACAGCATCGCGAAACAACCCGAAACGGTAAAAAAGTTGAAAAACAAATTTAATATTAAGGGCGAGTTAGAGAATACGGGTGGCGGCGGCTTTTACGGCGGGAAAGCCGATGTTAGAATTAATTTTACGTGCGGGCATTACGTTGACGTTAGCGTTAAAGGGTTTAAAAATAACGCGGGGTTTAATCAATTGGCAAGAACGTCCGTATCAAAGTTTTGCACGGAATTTGGTATTGAAAATGAAGATAAGAAAGAAATAGAAGACATGGTGGTGGCAAAATCCAAAAATACGAAAAATCCTCTTTTCCCTGAAGATATGCGAGAAAAATGGAAAAGGTTCTTTGAGCAAAATGCGAAAAAGATTTTAAAATGGGGGTTCACAAAAAATCCAAGCAGAGAAATATTTGTTTTATATAATAGGGACACTTCCGTTGTGCGGATATACGCTATGAAAGATATTTTAAAACGTTTATCCGTATTCGTAGCCTTTACGAAGGGGGGTTTAAATATTGGCGATTGCGTATCTTTACAAAGAAAAGGCGGGAATGGAGTGTTAAAAGCAAATCGGATTTTGAAAACTTCTATTAAGCATCCCGGCAACAACATTCAATTAAAGATTAAAATAAACAAGTTCATAGAATTAATGGACACTATCAAATTAGCGGAATATAAAATATGACTGATATTTTTACGAAGGATAAACGTTGCGAAATTATGCGAAAGATAAAATCCTTTAACAACAAATCTACGGAACTGAAACTAATTGAGATATTTAAAGGCAACAACGTTAAAGGCTGGCGTAGAGGTTATAAAATAGAAGGCAAACCTGATTTTGTGTTCAAAAGGAATAAGATAGCCGTATTCGTAGATGGTTGTTTCTGGCACGGACATAATTGTAGGAATACCAATCCTAAAGACAACAGTCAATACTGGACGACTAAAATAACTCGAAATCAAAAGGGAGATTTAGAAGTGTCGGAAAACCTTAAAAAAAAGAAATGGCAAGTCGTAAGAATTTGGGAGTGCGATTTAAAAAATAAAAGTAGATTGAAACTGATGAAAAAATTAGAGCCTATTGTTCGCATTCAGTCAGTCAAGAAGAATTAGTATGATAGAGAAAAATGAGGAAATTCAAAAAGAAATAATAAGCTTACTGCAAGTATCGTTATCTTCACTTGGCGGATTAGATGTAATACCGCAGTACCGCCGTTATAAAGAAATAGAGGAAATCTATTATAATATGCGTAAAACTGTAGAGTTAATAAAAAAAATAAGGAAGAAAAAAATAACAAGAAAAGATTACTTTTAACATGAAAAAAATAATGTCTGTAGTATTATCATTGTGTTTGGCATTATGCTCATGTGGCAAGAGCAACGAGCCTCTGGTGAAAAGAGACCAGACAAAGACCATACCTATAAGTTATCTAGGGGAAGGCCATGAAAAAATTTGGGGAACGACCATTGAGATAAAAGGAATAGAAGGTGAGACTACAGTAAGTATTGATAATTTCAAAGAGGCAATCCCCAAAGATAAATACGATAAAGTTAATGCTTGGTATTGGAAGAACGGTATCGGCCGAGCATTAACAGAAAAGCCGATACGTCTAGACGAGGTAGATAAGGTTGAGTTTGTCCGCAAAAAAGAAGAAGTCCATCATAGTCCCACTCCAACGCCTTCGTTAACTTCAAGTCCATCAGTGACTGTTGATTTCACGCCAGACCCTCCGCTAACGGTCGCCCCAATTAAACCGAAAGCTTTTGATAAACAGAGAATAAAAAAAGAACTAGGCATATGTATAGTAACTTTTTTTTCTTTTATTATATGCGTGTATATACCCAATTTTCTTGGATTAAAAAATGACGAAATCCTCACGGTAATAAATTTTATAAAGAAAATGAATGTAATAATTTCTGTTGTGTATTTTTTTAAATGGCTTATGAGTATAGTTTATTCAGCCGCCGAACTTTTTCAAGAGGAGCTGAATGATGGAATAGATAGATCTATTGAGCTTATAGCTGTAGCGTTTCGGTGGGACTGGCCTTGGTAGTCGCATTTTATATTTTAAAAAGGAGTTAAAAAAATGAAGAAAACGTTTTTAACGTTAATACTTGGATTTATTATTGGCATATTAATCAACTTTCATTCTTATGCCGAGTATGCCACTCTCGACCGTTCTGACGAATACCGTAAAGCCTGTAAAAACAAATGGACTAATTGTGCAACCACTGTAGGAATTACAATGGGAGTTTCAGTAGTTACGCAGGTAGTTAACAAGGTGTTGCCTTTCAAAGACATTAGAAAAAAAGTCAGATATCTTGGAAAAAAATGGTGGAATAATACTGAGATATTTTGTGGTGATGCTTGGAGAGAATGTGGATTTAGTCTTACAGCGTCCCCCAAATCAACTGCGTTAGTAGAAGTTAAAGAAGAAGAAAAATCAGAAAGGTGAAGAGAGAGGTAGTGTTGAAGTGGAAAATACCAAAGTGACTGTAGAAGTTGACGCCACTCCTAGAATGTCCGATATGCAAACATCTACTAAGCATATGGAGTTTGAAAGGATTTTTACCTCTATTCAAAGTGCCAGGCAAGAATTAATGGATATACGTACAGAAATACAAGCCCACAATACAGAACTAGCAGACGTAAGAGAATGTGAGAGGCAACACACTATAAATTTAGTGACAAAACGGGCACATCTTGAAATGGAAGTTAGCGAATTACGCCGCCAAAAGCGAGCATTAGCGAGGTCAATCAACGGTAATCGGATACTGTTACAACAACAACAAATTACGATTAACGCTAATCAGAATATGATAACGCAACAACGAGATATCATTCGTCTTCAACGAGAACAAAGTTAAACGTCTTTGTTGTTTACATATAACATGAAAAAAATAATATCTGTAGTATTATCATTGTGTCTGGTATTGTGTAGCTGTGGCAAAGTTAACGAGCCTCTGGTAAAGAGAGAGTTAATAGATCAGACCAGACAAGTAGTTCCGTCCAAACAAGCGGACGAGACTATTCCAACCGATGCAAAAGCCTCTGTGCCTAAAGCAAAAGAGAAAATTATAGCGATAAAACTTTTTGATACGAGAGATAAAAAGCTTGGTGATGTAGAGATTACTGTAAAAGACGAAGAAGAAGCGACAATGAATGTTGATAGTCTCAAAGAGTTAATTCCTGAAAATGTATGCAACATAACCGAAGCTATATTTTTGGATAATGAAGGACGTATATATACGTTGACCCAAGAGGCTGTAAGTATAAAAGATATTCACGATATTGAGCTTATTTGCGGTGTACCAACAGCCACTCCCAGCCCAACTCCAGCTCCAACTCCAACAAAAACTCCCGAACCTTCACTAACACCCGCTCCAAGTCCAACAGCACTCCCATCAGCAAGCGAAAGTCCTGAACCTTCATTAACTCCAATTCCGCCGACCCCAACTAAAACTCCAGTGCCTAGTTCTGTCAGAACTAGAAATGTTTCAGCGACTGTTGGAGTAAGTCCATCGCCTTCACCCGTGCCGACACCAAATTTTGTGCGTAGAAATTGGGTTATGATTATTTCAAGCACTATTGTGGTAGTTTGTGGAATAACTATAATATGGGGAATGTTTTACATACTGAAGAAATCGTGTGAGGAAGAACTACATCAGCAAGCCGAACTCTACGAAACTCGGGTAAAGAATGTTGAAACCTCTTTTCGTATATATATGTGCCTGACATGTGATTTCCCTACAGACGAGCAAGCTTCATTTGACGAAATCATGAACATGAGAGAAAACAGGCAACAGCTTCGTCAAAGAATTCCTAACGAGCAACAGCAAATTGTCCGCCGAGACCCACCACCACCCCCAGCCCCAGTCAAAGTTTTTCATAGTAAGGCGGAAGAAACGGTGAATAGCGAAGACTTCATAAGAACACGGCTGGAACTTGGTCGAGCGGTTGAGCAAAGGAACAAATTTTTGGTACTAACTTATCTTGACAGAGCATATGAAATCCATATGATATCAGAGCTTATGCCCAACCTAATAAATATGGCATACATGGAGTTGATTGAATACCTAGTAGTCTTATCTCAAAGGGAGTGGGTGACTAATCAATTCCAGGTATTCATGACAATTATCAGAACGATATATTGTCTCGGAAAAGAAGAAGATATGAGAAATACTTTAAATATGGAAGCTTTCCGAGATAACAATATCCCCTATTATTTCTTTAATCCAGTTTATCACACAAATAACACGTGGGAAAGCGTATGTAGTTGTATTGAACATTTCGCCGTAGGCTCAATGGTGAAACACCCGCAGAAAAATATCCCAGAAAATGATATACTAAAGTGGCTAACTACAAAGTATTTCCCTAACAATTAATTGATATAACCGTTAGTTTAATCAAATCAAAATAGAAGCTTTACCGTTAGATTTCTGTTAAGTCTAATTACCAAAAGTCAACGTAAATTTATATAATGTTGTTTAAATGAAAAAACTAACGGCAATATTATTATCAATGAGTTTAGTATTATGCTCATGTGGCAAGAGCAACGACCCTCTGGTAAAGAGAGAGTTAATAGACCAGAGCAAACATGAAACTCCGCTAGACCAAGCGACCGAGCAAAAATCAGCAAATCAAAAAGAGACTAGACCTTTAAAAAAAATTATACCGATAAAATATTTTGATAAAAAAAATATAGAGCTTGGTAATATAGAGATTACCGTAAAAGGTGAGGAAGGGGCGACAATGAATATTGATAATCTCAAAGCGGTAATACCTAAAGGAGTATGCAACATAACCGAAGCTTTCTTTTGGACTGATACAGGTAGTAGATATACGTTAACTCAAGAACCTGTATATATACAACATATTCATGATATAGAGCTTACTTGCGATAGAACAAAACCAACTCCAACAAAAACTCCAGAACCTTCGTTAACTCCCGTTCCAAGCTCAACAGTAAGGGTAACACCATCGGCAAGCAAAAGCCCTGAACCAACAAAAAGACCAAGTCCTACAGTAAAGGCAACCACATCAGCGACTAGAAGTTCTGTACCATCAAAAATTCCAACCTCAAAACCATCAGTAAAACCGTCCGCAACAGCCACTCCCAAACCGAGCAAAACTCCCGAAAAAAAAACGATAAATAATAAATATTCGTATATTAGAATAGCTTACGTAGTTGTTGCCGTTATAGTAGCTTTTGTCCTAATAGTTAAACTCGCAAAAAGATGTAAAGGTGGTAAAACAGATATAGTTTCTAATGTTGACGGGCAAGGTGATGGTACATTACCAGGTATTGTTCAGCATAATGAGGAAGAGGAAGAAGAAGAGGTGACTAGAGAGAGGGAAAAATCAGCTGAACAAAGCGATGGTGAAGAAGCAAAGAATGAAAAAAAGGAAGAAGAACAAACAAACCCAGAACCAGCTCCAGAAATAGACCCTGATGTTGCTAGGTTGCAAGCGGTACTTTCATGCAATACAAAAGATGCTAGAGAAGTTGCAGAATTAGTCATTATTGTTAGCGAACGGAATAAATTAAGTCAAATATCACATTTAGATAAGCAAGAAATGTTCAGCATTTTTAATGAGTTTGCTAATATTGGTCTGGGACGAGCTGAACCTAAAAATGAAGAAGAGAGAGAGTTTTTCAAGTTGATGATACGCGGTATAAATGCTTTAGGTCGTCTGCAGGAAGTCCAAGACCTATTAGAAAGACGTTGTAGGGAACTAGAACTACACGTTGACGAAATTTTCTCGGAATAAGACTTAACTTATCCCTCTCTAAAAACAAATCAAAATAGAGGCCTTACCGGGCTTAAAATCGTAGCTTAAACAATCAATGTTGAGGCCTTTTTTTCTTTGCCAGCAACTAAAAAAATTAAAAGCACTTGGTTTTTCGCTTATAATCCGATAGAATACAAAAAAGGTGAAAAGAAAACTAAATTAAAGAGGAAACAAACAAAATGATGAACGACCCTTTAACAGATAGTAAAGATAAAGAACTAGAAGAAGCTTTATTATGTGGAATATTATTATTAACTATTCGTAATGAAAAGAATGAAAAAGACGAATTTAAAGATAAATTAACTAACAAAATTTTGAAACACATCAATGAAAGCGATTTCTATATAGATATACATAAATCTATATTCAAAATTCTTAAAGACGCTTTAAAAAAGAAGAAATATCTAGACAATATATTATTGTATAAAGAAGCAAAGAAAGTATTAAAAGATAAATGCCCAAAACGTGAGTTTTTTAGTTATTTAGAAAACAAAGTTAAATCAATAGTCGCTGTTGAGCATTATGCCATGCAAGTTAAAAATTTATCCTTAATCCGCCAACAAATAGAAGCTAACGATAAAATGATGCAAGATATAAGAAATGGGACGACAATGAATGAAGCGATGGAAAAATACCAGAAAAAAATAGAAGAGTTAAAAGAAAAATCGGTAACATTTTCAGACCCAAGTCCAGAAGAATATAAGCAAGAAAATTTAACACAAGTTGAAGATGTTTTTAACTATTTTAAAGATGTTCACAGTAAAGTTAAGACGGGATTTAACAATTTAGACGAAGCGTTAGACGGAGGGTTGCATACGGGACTTTATATTTTAGGTGCAACTTGCGGTGTGGGCAAAACTACTTTTATGTTACAGATAATTGATAATATAGCAAGAAAGGAACAAGACGTTTTATTTTTTAGCATTGAAATGAGCCGAAGAGAAATAATTGCCAAAAGCATCAGCCGATTGAGCTACGAAAAAAAAGGGGAAGAAGAAAAAGGGGAAAATGGACTATCTACACGGGCAATCTTAAATCAAGCAGAAACGAATACAGACACGCAAGAAACTATTGCTAAATTTGAAGAAATATATTGCAAAAAAATAGCTCCGTCCGCAAGAATTGTTGATGGAGTAATAAGCATTGAAACAGTAAAAGAGAGCATAGCACAGCATAAAAGAATTACCAATAATAACCCTGTTGTATTCATTGATTATTTACAAGCTATAAAATTCAAAGGGAATAGAGATAAGAGGGAACAAATAGACGAAGCTATTACCAAATTGAGAATTTTAGCATCAGAATACGACACCCCAATCTTTATAATATCAAGTCTAAACAGGGATAGCTATAGGATTAACAGAAGTGACAAAAGTGAGAACAAACAGACAATAGGACTAGCGGATTTTAAAGAGAGCGGCGGGATTGAATATGGTGCTGATGTTATTCTGGCAATGCAATATAACGATAAAAAAGATAAAGAAAACGAAAGCGATGGAAAACGAAACATGGATTTAAGAATACTAAAAAATAGAATGGGTAGAAGTTTAATAAACGATGGATTAAGCTTTGATTTCTACTATAAGTTCAATTTTTTTAAGGACAATAAAAACGAAAAGGAAATAAACGAAAACCCTAAAGATAAAGATGAACATGAAATTATCATAGGGTTACAAAAGAGGAAAACATAATGAGTAATAACATAGATATAATAAACCCAGTGACCAAAATAATGATGACTAGTAAACTAGACATTAAGCAAAATAAAGGAATAGAAGTAATGCCTATAATAGATAGTGAAAATCCTAAACATATTAAAGAAAAAATAGGCAATCAATTGAGATTGTTAAGATATTACCCACTCGCATTTGATTTTTGTTGCAATATGATACATTATGCAAAACAAGAAGCTATTGAACAAAAAAAAGATATTTCTGTTGCTATTAGAGATTACAGCGAAGATTATTACCGCTCTATGTTTACTAGTGAAATTATCGCCAACTATTTGCAACCAAGTCCAACTCCACAAAAAAGAAGATTGAAACAACAACTAAAACATGAATTAACTAACTGTTATATTATAGTGGAAAATAAAGTACAACTTCTAAAAACCCCAGCCTTTATTTTCCAAAGTTTATATTTAAAAGAACTGAAAATATACATACACTATATATTATTTCTTAAAGAAATTTTTAAAAATTTAGTAGAAGGGAGTTCTAAAAATGCATACAATGGTGATGGTTATGTTCGTGTTCCCGCAAATTTCTACCCTTTATGTACAACAACCGATTTAGGCATTTTCAACACATACAATCCCTTATATAAACTCCAACTCTTCGGTTTATCAGAAAACACATATAGAAATAAACAAATTACAATGAAACAATCAAAGCTTTTCAGAAAAATAGTTCCTGAATATTTAGATAATAAGAATAACCTAAAAAAATCTAAAAAACAAGTTCAAGAAACATTTACTAATCAATTAAAATCATTAAGTTCAACTTTAAAAACAGAGTGGATTGTAAAAGACTGTCAAATTCATGAATACAACAAATATTGTACTCTTTATTGGTAGGGTTTACTCTCTAGATGGTAGGGTTTACTCTCTAGATGGTACCCCCCCCCTAAACCAGAAACACATTTATTTTTCAATATAAAGTGCAAAATAGCTACTCTCTAGATGGTACCCCCCTATTATATTATTATACTATCAGTCGCTCCGCTTCCCGCGAAAGCGGGAGCGTCACTTATTCTTTTTCCTTTATTTAGAAGCTAGCTTTCTAGTTCTGTAGTAGGAGTTTAAAGACCCAATCCTCCATCATTTCCCGCCAACCTTTAAAAACCAGCCAATGATAGCGAAAGTAGGTACATGCTTAAAATGCCCGCTTTACTCTTTGCTTTTGCCCTATACCACTGTTTTGAGGGACTACAGCC
>JAISIJ010000309.1 GCA_031262245.1 Oscillospiraceae bacterium
AATTTTCTCCTTTTTATTTATTTAAGGGGCATAAGACGAACCCCTTTATTACCGAATACAAACATAAAAGTTTATTTTTGGTTGTCATTTTTCTGTACCTCCTTGAGTTTTATTAAAAAGTCATATCCATAATTTTGTTGTTATAAATTGCATTATCTGAAATATAAATCTCAACATTTTTAACACCGCTTAATTTATTAGATTTCACTTTAACATAAGGCTTTTCATTTTCAGAAAGTGGTTTAAAAATCGTTGTTTTGTCGGTATCATATTTTTTCAAAACTAAACCGCCGTCTTTCTCGATATAGAGTAAAAATTGTTTGCCGTCAGCTGTTATACCGATTATAAAATCTTCATTTTCTTTGTCTGAAAAGCTTAAAATTTTATGTTCTGAAAATGTAGTTTTTGGTGATTTTATTTCAAAAATAGCCAAAATAATCAACATTACAATAATACCCAAACCTAAAATAGTTTTGAAAAATTGGACTATTTCGTAAATTACAGGGTGTTCTACTTCTAAATTAAACATTGTTACCTCCGTTTTGGTGCAAAAAAACAACCTACATTTTTCAATGTAGGTTGTTGTACCTTATTTATTCCTTATTCCAAGTACGCTATAGGGTGCTTTTTTTAAGTATACTGGGCAGATATTTATTATCGTGAACGGCAAGAGTAAGTTAAATATATAAAAATTCTCTCCACTCTCTTAAAATAACAAATATCTACCCCAGTATGCCAAAAAAAATTCCGCCGTGCACGGCGGAATTTTTATATCCAGTCAAACCAAGCCTAAAGAGTGCCAACTATGAAAAGAATTAGGGAACTTCGAGAGCCGCCGTCCCTGCAACTATCAGAAAACCAAAAAAATCACCAGAAAGAAGAGGTGCTGCTGATATATGACATATCTACTGCAGGCATATAGTAGGCTTGATAAGTGTTGAGATTGAGGGCATCATAACCTTTGTTTTCTCTTTTAATCCAAAAACAATAGTAAGGACTGTTAATGCCGTTAGGTTGACCGTAATTGCTGTAAGGAGTGGTGTACACAAGCTGAGTTGCAACTGCATTATCTAAATCTTGAAGTGTGAGTTCTAATTCCTCATAATGTTTTATGTCAATTAATTGCTGTTTTGCATCTTCTATCGAAATAATGGGATAATCGCCCATACTTTCGGGAGTAATGATATAATTAAATGCAACTTCACTCAACCTTGCCTGTTCAGGTTCGCCTATTACAGAGCTAATTAAAAAGGATACTTTGCTAAGGTGAGCTCGCGAAAATTTCTTGCTTTTCTCGCCCATTTCCATAATTGAATACTGTGCACTTCTGTAATTCGCCTCAAATCCTACAAACGATGTTGTAATTTGAGGGTTAGTCATAAAACTTTCTAACTCACCGGAATATTTCTGATATAGCTCTTCCGAAACTGCATATACTTCTTCCGGCATAACCATTTCGGATAATTTATTATCCAGTATTGTAGGTGTTTCATAGGTGTAATATACAGTACCTGTTATATTAATACTAACCGTAAAAGTATCAGATAATCTATAGGTGATATTATAAGGTCTTTCTTCTTTAATCTCCAAAGGCGGCTCGTTTTCTTGAGGCGGTTCGGTATTAAGGAGTTGACTTACATAAACAATATTTTTATCTTCTTCAGAAACTTCCGCCCCCAAAATCTCTAAATGTGCTGTTAAAATCTCCGTCATTTCTTCTTCTGTTAAACCGCTTATGGGAACTTGCCCGTAAAAGTCAATAACAGGTTTATAAACAGGCATAGTTTTTCTGCCGTCATCAGTATAGAAAAGGTTATCCCCGACTTTGTTACTTATATCTTTGCCTATAAATATACCGTCACCGACATCTGAAGTATTTAAATCCAATTTGGGTAAGTCGAGATTAATTTCTTCTGATACTTCCGTTTCACTGCTTTCTGTGCTTGAAACAGAAATAGTTGTATCAGTATTTTCGTTTGTAACTATATTATCAATTTTTGTACTGCTGTTAATATTCTCCGTTATATTCGTTGAATTAGGAATAGGACTTTCAGAAATCGGGTTATTGTCTTTTGAAAAATTTACAACTGCAGCAATACTTGCCAAAGCTAAAATAAAACAAGCAGCAACAGGCAAAAACCACCTAAACCTTTTTATTTGAATATTTGTTGCTTGACCTATGTTTTCATTATCGACAGTCAAAGCTTTTATTTCTTTATTCTTTTTTACTGCGTTTTCAGCATCTTCTACATATTTCAAATCAATCTCTCCAATCAAATTTAAAAATTTCTCTGCTTTTTTCATAACATCACCTCATTACCCACAAGTACACTTTTCAACTTTTTTCGCAAACGGAAAAGTATTTGTTTAACATTAGATTCGCTAAGACTGTAATCATCTGCAATTTCTTCAATACTGCGTAAATGCCAATATCGCCGGATAAAAATATTTCGATTTTCTTCAGACAAATTGTCAAGAAAACGTTCAATAAATTCAACCGTTGCTCTACTGTCAAAATCACGTTCAATATCCGTATCATCTGCAATACATTCACTCAACTCGTCAATAGCGATCTCGACCTGTCCCTTTCCCCGCTTATGCCTATTCCTTTTTGCCAACATAGTCAGCGAAAGATTGCGAGTAATTTTCCCTAAGAACGCCCTCAACACCATCGGCTTATTTGGGGGAATAATATTCCACGCCTTAAACCAAGTATCATTTACACATTCTTCCGAATCCTCAGAAGAACGTAAAATATTAAATGCGACACTATTGCAATATTTACCGTATTTACAAGAAACCGCCTCAATCACATCCTCATTACGGTTTTCAAACAACTCTAACAAAACATTATCTTCCATACTCATTTCACTCCTCTTAAACCCTTTCACTATTATACACTCGTTTTATAAAAATCCGTTACTTTTTTTATTTTTCTATTCTTTTTAGGGAACAACACCTCTCGAAGTTCCCTACTACTTTATGGTAGTTGGCGTTTTTCAGGCTTGGTTTGACTTTGGGTAAAAAATCCCCTTTTTCAAAGGGGATTTTTTAAGCTTACTGTGGTGGATATTTCTTATCGTGAA
>JAISIJ010000318.1 GCA_031262245.1 Oscillospiraceae bacterium
TCTGCCCGACCCGGTGAATTCGGGCTTTTGACTGCTCGAAATTTGCAAAATTATAATCGTAACTATAAAAAACAAGTGTGCTTGCAGAAGCCAAAGTTATGCCCAAACCTGCCGTTGCAATTTGACCGATAAACACCGTAATATCGGGATTTTCCTGAAAATTTTGCACCTGTTCGGCACGATTTTTTGTTTCGCCGGAAATTGCAGAATAGTTGATTTTTTTCTTTTCGAGTAGCTTTTTTATTGCCTCAATTTCAGAAATAAACCGTGCAATTACAACCAATTTTTCGCCATTTTCCTGTGCAGTTTCGATAATTTCAGACAACATTTCTAATTTTGCTTTTGATACATTTTGCGGTTTTTCACAGTCGTCACTTGCTAAAAATCCGCCTGTTCATTGGGACAATCGGAGCAATTTTGTGAGGATATTTGTTGCCGAAATTTCGCCGTTTCCGAGTTCGGTGTAGCTGTCTTTTACGAGATTTTTGTAGAGTTTCATTGCGGACGCTTCAAGGTCAACAGAGCGGATAATGTCGGTTATCGGGGGCAAATCAAGACACTCAGATTTTGTTGCCCGAAACGCAATTGAGTGGATTTTTTGCGTCAATTCCGGCTCCATATTTTTCTTCAAAATAGGTGTGTGATTTCCGTAACCAACAAGGTCAAAATATCGATTTCTAAAGCTGTAGAAGCTATTTCCGAAAACCTCTGGATTTAAGAATTTGTATTGCGAAAACACGTCAATTGGTTTGTTAGTTATAATTGTGCCTGTCAACAAAAGTCGATATTTCGCTATTTTTCCGAGCCTGTGCATTGCTTTTGAAACGTTGGTATTGTGCGTTTTCAGCTTGTGTCCCTCGTCACAAATTATCAGCGAATCGCCCTTACAGAGCCAATTTTCGAGTTCTTTTTCAATCCGCCAAGTTGATTCATAATTCACAACCGCAATCTGCAAATGTGAGCCTTCAAGATGTCGGAGCGTATCAATTTTTTTCGCACCTGTGCCTGTTAAAATTGCAAGAGTGTAGTCAAAATCTGCGAATTTAAAATACTCCTCTTCCCAAACTCCGAGAATCGAAACAGGTGCGACAATTAATACCCTGTTTATTTTTTTGTCGAGATACAGGCGACCCGATACGGCGATTGAGGTTAAACTTTTGCCACACCCCATCTCCATTAAAAGTGCGTAACCACGGCTTTTTTCGCTTGTAAAATAGTCAAGTGCCGTTTCGTATGCGGCGAATTGGTGGGCGAAAGGTGTCGCTCTAATCGGGAGGTTTGTTTTTTCGAACATTTTTTTCCTCGCTTTCATTTAATTTTTCGAGCATTGTTAATTTCCTCGCCATACGCTTTGAAATTACGCTGATTGCAGTAAGCACGCCGATAATTTCTTGCCGTTGCATTTGAAAATGGCAATTTGTTGAAATTGATTGTTTTTCCATATTACATTTCCTTTCCTAAGTGATAGATTATCGCTTCTATTTCTCTTTCCAACTGAAAAAGTATAATTTGCACATTATTTTAAAAATTTTTTGAAAAATATATTCTAATTTTTTTGTATTGTTATTCCAATAAAATTTTCATAAAGATGAAATTTACTCTTGACATTCGTCAAAATATGGTGTATAATAAAGATATAAATATTATTATGGCGGATTGTATCTTGGAGATGATAACATCTACATTAAAATTAACACGATATACTGAATATTCCAAAATAAAGAACTTATATTATTTAACTTACAGATGCTTATTTTTATAATTAGCTACCTCTACGACTCGTCCGCTGAAAAACAGACGAGTCGTAGAGAAAATCAGTCGAGATAATCACTAAGATGGGGAGCAAGTTTCTTAATTTTACGAAAAATTCGGTCACGCAAACTACGTGCCGAACTATATTTTAACAAGAATAGAAAACCGGGGTATCACACAGCTTGTTTTACTTATGCTGTCTTTGCTGCTGCAATGAACAGTCATAATGGCGATGAGTTGTTTAATGATATGTCATTGCCACAAAAACTCTTTAATGGTAAAAGAAATATAACACGTGTTCTTGCTGAAAAAATAATCCCATATCTTAACAAAGGGCTTTTTATAGATTTTCTATCATCATTAAATGGCAACTTAGATCAACTGAAAAAATCATTTAATATTTCCAGCGATGTTAGTGACGAAGTTTTTTTTGATATCTTATGTGCAAGATTTTTCGGATTCATATATAAAGCCGTTGAAATAACAAACAAACCGGGAATTCCACAAAAATATAATTCTGAATTTGCGATTGAACTATTTCCGAAAACTTCTGCCATTAGTGCTTTCTCATTGAAAAAAAACAACATAGATGTTTTTTTCCATAATAGCGTAGTAGCAAAAGAATTTATTAATCGGGAGCATCCAAGGCAGCTGTTTTACGATATTTGGAATAATGTTGAAATTTCAGACAAAAATGTAATTATGTATTATGGAATTGGGGGTATCGGAAAATCAAGCCTTGTAAAAAACTTGAAGGAGTATGTAACTGAACATAAAGGTATGATGACTTCTGTAGATTTTGATGATCCTGCAGTTAGAACTCCATATATGGCAATGTTAGAATTAGAAAAAAATCTGCATATTAATTTACCACACTTTGATATTGCAGTCTCTTTATACTTTATTAAAAGAAATACAGAAATTAATTCGCATAGTAATAAACTTCCAAATGAAATTACGAGGTATATTCTTAGGAGTATTGAGGAGAATGGTAAAAATTCCACTTCTTTTTTGAATGAGTTAAGTGGTATTATACAGTCGATATATAGTGAATATAGTTGTACTTTAAAAATTTAGATCAACAACTAATTGGAACTTTGTCAGCATTAGAAGAAGCTACTGCCACCGAAATAGAAAGTAATATAACCGCCTTTATGGCATACGATTTGCAACGCTATTTGGATCTTAAAGAAGTTAATAGATGTGTATTATTTTTTAATACATACGAGCTATTATGGAGCGGTCGAAACGAATCTGAAAAGTATAGTGTTGATTCATTGGTAAGAAAAATGGCAGAAAATTTGCCAAATTGCCTTTTTGTAATCTCTGGTCGGGAAAAACTCAGATGGAATGAGTGTTCTCCTATTTGGGACTCTAAAATAGAACTTGTGCCAATTGATGTTTTAGAATCTCGCTTTGCTAAAATGTATCTTGATTCATATGAAATTGAGGAGGATAAAATCCAAGAAAGCATTATCAATGCAACTAAAGGCCATCCCTACTATTTGGACTTGTGCGTCGATACTTATTATAAACTTAAGAATTCAAACAAGGAAATTGGGGTGTTAACTTTTGGATACGGATTTAGAGAAATAGAAGAGCGTTTTTTCAAAAGTCTTGCCAAAAATGAAATATCAATGTTGAAAGTATTATCTATACCTCGATTTTACGATGCAGAATTGTTTGAAAATCTCGTTGAGCGTTTTAAGACTGGTTTATCTATAGTCGATTTCGATAGCTTTAACTCGTTTTCCTTTATAAAGTGTGATACCAACAACAAATATTACATCCATATTCTTATGCGGGAAGAAGTATCACGCAATATTTCTAAGGAATTAAAAAAACTTATTAATCAATCTATGATTACCTACTATGAAACAAAATTATTTAAAGCTGATTTGTTTTTAGACGATACTTTGTTTTATTTTTCTGAACTTTTATATACCTATTTGCTTCATTTGAAAACAGTATTTTATTGAAGGAAGTTGAAGAAAAATATATCCCTATAATTAGGAAAATTCAGCTTTCTGGAGAAACAAAATATATTCTTGAAAAATTTTATGGATTGTTTTGTCAGGAAAAGGATAATGTCAGAGGAACTGAATTTTTTTCGATTATGATTGATATGATACATCTATCCGGAAGATATAAAGAAGCTGTTCAATTAATATCAACATATTTAAATCAACGCAGTTTGGATGATATATCTAATAATGAATATGCTTTAAATCTATATATTCGCAGAACACATCACAAGATGTTTTATTACACGCTCTCAGAGTTGCAGGAGGATATGGAAGCAATTTTAATTCTCATCGACGACAAAAAGTTCATTCGGCAAAAGTGTGAAATACTATTTAAAACAGAGGCAAAGTCTATGGATTACGTTGTACTTGCTCAAGCCATCGATTCTATAATAGAGGGAAAAAAAGACGTCATTCGCTTTGAATATTTATAGGAGGATACCAAATGTTTAATAAGCTTACAAGCTCACAAATTAATGAATCTTTGGTTGGGATAAATCGCCAATATCTCGTCGGGCATTTACAACTTCCACAAATACTTGAGCATATTGATGATAGTAACATCGAAATCGGTGTTACCGACTATAAAAACTACACTGTAGAAAAAACCCACAAACACAAAGTTGCATATGAATGCCAGTATATGATTAGCGGTGAAACGAAATATCTTGATGTGGATACGAGAGACGAATTCTTATACCGTGAAGGAGATTTTTACCGTATCGTTCCAGATACTGCATATGCCCAAAAGGCTTTGCCTGGAACTACCATTCTATTTATAAAGACTCCGCCAGGTAATGATAAAATAATTATTGATTCCGATGACTTTATTGAAAAATGGTCTGAGCAATGGGAAGTCGATATATAATAGTCAATCAGAAGTAATCGATAAGGAGTAGTTTATGAAGCCTGAGACAAAAGCGATACTATGGGGCTTGGACGGAGTCCTTGTCGACAGCGAAAAATTCTATGATGTTTCAATCGGAGAAATGGTTAGGTCTCTTGGCTATCCATATGGAGAAAAAGAGATTGCACGTGTTACAGGCTCGTCATACAAAAATATTGCAGAAATACTTACATTAGATGTCCCGAAAGAAAAAAAATAGTGCAATTATATATAGACTCTTTGGTTGTTGGTATTAGACACGTTCCTAATCTGATTAATGGTGTCTCGAATTTTCTGGACTTATTAAAAACAAAATCCGTGAAGATGGCTATTGGCTCATCTTCGCCAAAGGAAGTAGTAGATTATGCCGTGTCACATTTCAACCTCGATAAGTGGATTGAGGTTGTGATAACAGGCAAAGATGCTGAAAACGGGAAGCCGTCTCCTGACATCTATTTGAAGTGTGCAGAGATTCTTAAAGTACGTCCTTCCGAATGTGTAGTCATAGAGGATTCTGTAAATGGCATTAAATCTGGGAAGAACGCCGGGATGTCAGTATGTTCATTCGCAGGCACAAGGCATCACAATTTTGATTACAGTGATGCGGATTTCGAGATAAAATCATACGAAACAAGTGAAATAGAACGATTCTTGAAGTGGGCTTTTTGAGGTATCCGATAGCTTACACTTGGAATCTCAAAACGGAGGAAATAGGCGATGGCGAGAGCTAAGAAAGAAGTAAAAGAGCAACCCGTCGAGCAGGTGCTTTGGGCATCTGCCGATAAGCTGCGTAAAAATATGGACGCTGCTGAGTACAAGCACATCGTCCTTGGGCTTATATTCTTGAAATACATCTCGGACAACTTCTATGAGTTGTACCGCAAACTCGAAGCTGGCGAAGGCGATTATACCGGAGCAGACCCAAATGACCCATATGAATACCGTGCGGAAAACGTTTTCTTCGTGCCACCGCAGGCTACGCCGCCTCCGTGACCCTGTTCCGTCATAATCGGATACCCTCGGTCAACCGTGAGTACCAATAAATCACGTTTAATTGTGCTGACAGAAGTTTCAAGATTTCGTGCAAGAATGGGGATACTCGTCCGCTCTCCACCCAGTAAAATGCGGATTATTTCTTCACGTCTTTCATCGGTACTCACGGTTGTTCACCCCCATTCCTCTGTGGTATGTCTTGATTATAAAGCCCAAACAGTTCACGATTTGGACTGTTTGAAAAAGTTTTTTGAAAAATTTTTTTATGCATTTTAAGGTTCTCCTTTCCTCGAAATTTTCAAAGAAAAGAGAACCTATGGATATCTTAATATATAGCACTCCCACCGGGGTTTGTCCGAAATATACGCAAAAAAGAGATACCCTGTGCCACTTTAACGGCACAAAGTATCTCCTTGAAAAATATGTAGAATTTAGTCAATAAAAAATGAGCCGAATCCCCCTAGTCCGGGATTACGGCTCTTTTGTATAGTAACTTAAAAATAGTTTGACAACGTCAAACTATTTTCCCAAACAAAGTTTGGGGCGACGAAGTCGCCAAGTTGCGTATATAGCAGTGATTTCCGCCACGAAGTGGCAGCGACCGCCGTAGGCGGGCGAAAATTGACTTGTCAATTTTAAATCAAACTGCTATAGATGTATGTAGTTTGGGAAATTTCACTATCTTTATTGTTTCGGCACATATTTCTACCTCCGAGCGGAGGACACGCACCGAGAATATCCTCCGGCTGTTAAATGACCCTAAATTGCATTAAATTACTCCTTGTTAAATTAATATGAATACTTATTCACTATTATTATACTCTTTTGGGGTTGGAAAAATATGTCGAAACCAGATTGCGTGTAAAAATTTTCTCTTGACTTTCTGTCGCAAATGTGTTATAATTAAATATATATATCGTTTTTGGCGGAACTGTGTAGTATTTTGCCGAAATACCCTCCCGACAAAACTTCTTATTAAACCCTCAATAATGTTATGTTTCACAAAATAATGCTTGATTTTTATGTTGGTATATGGTATAAATATAAGAATAGATGGATATTTTGTGAGGAACATAGTAGTTATCGAAGAATTCTTTTCTTTCAAAATACGTAATGGTGAGGTGAAATAGATTGTATGGCTGTAATTATGACTGAAAAAATAGAAAAAAGCGAAAATATGGTTAATTTTTCCAGACCTGAGAACTGTTTTTTTACTGACCCACTTGAATGCAGAATAGCCGGAAAAGCTATTCGCAGGATTAATTGGACTTGGAGAGACTTGCTCGTTGCTATTACCGAACACTTTATAAAAATAAACGAATCAAAAGTAAAATCATTTAAATTAAATGGCGGAAGATTTCTTATAACAAAAAATAAACCAGCAAGTACGGTTTGCCGACTTCTTTCAAATAAATATTTTATATCGGTTAGTTATGACATACCTACGCTTGTTAGTATTATAGGTAAATTATGTTCTCATTGTGATGTTAATATTGACGATGTAATAATAACCTATGTGCCAAAAGAAAAACATTCTGTTAGAGTTAATGCTGATAATAGTATTTCATCGAGATATTCGGAAAAAGACGTTCGTTCGGGATTCAAAAAATGGTTAATTGAGCATAACAAAGTTAACCCATATTACTGCAATGCATATTTTCTGTATAATAATGATTTAGGCTTATCTCTTTATGATGCATTGAATTTACCAGACGGAGAGCAACTGGCATATAACGTTTTCGAGAAATATTTTACTGAACACAATACAACACAACCTCCCGCAACTCGTGCTAAAGGTTATCTTAGAGCATTAAAACTTCTTAAACAATATCTCTTAGAAAACCGTTCAGATTTATTAAATCCTGTTGTTCCGGATAATACGAAAATAACCCCCGAAACGGTAGCACCGAGCAAAAACACTATTCTTGTTTCTCCGTTCCCTGATATTGTTGACTATGAAGAGGGCAGAGCCGGATTAAAAGAAGTTTTGGAAACGCATTTCAAAATGCTTTATGGATACACTCACCTCAACCTTGTTTGGGAAGCGGCACAGAGCCAGCTTTTTATGTTCTTAAATGACAACGGCATTAACGACAAAGAGAGCCTTTGGCGTTTTATGGATTATTCCTTTGAGGACGAGTACTATTTATTCAA
>JAISIJ010000329.1 GCA_031262245.1 Oscillospiraceae bacterium
GGAGAAAAGCTCTATTTCAGACTACTGCTCGTACTAAGGTTCAACAAGAAAAACTCAGGGTACTGACAGATGTCCCTATATTTAATGTCGGTTCAGAATCTGAATTCAAACAATTATTTTTTGAAATGTTGCACCTATATAAAGCAAAAGCAACGTTGACAGATTACTTTGATTTGAACCGCCGTTATTGCAAAACAACCGATACACTCCTATTTGCTGATGGTAAAGTGGAATTTGATGTAATTCCGGCTTGTTGGATTAAAAATATTTCGGAACAGCTTCCTCAAATTGCCTTTGCACCAATTGATACACTTGCTGCCGACACCGAATTAAGTGAAATCGCTTCATTTTTGGAAATTGATACAAATAAACTCTACTCTGACCTTGAGAGGTTATTCGGTATTCATATAACAAGTGGCGAATACGCATCGGATGGAAATAATGTTTTTGTTAATGCAATAGTATATTCCCCCAATTCAAGTCAATATATATCCGAAGATTGTAAAAGAAAAATAACAAAAACAATTGGATATAATAGCGAAAGAATACAAATCTTCACCACTAATATGTTACCAACAATTAGAGCGTGTATAGTTTATGATGATAAACAAAAACCATTATGGTGTAGTTTACAATCATATCAATATGAATATGATAAACTCCCATTAACAGAATTATCTGTTCAATCAGATTTATTTACATTTGTTGTAGATAATAAAGATGATTACAAAGATTACAAAGATTCCAAAGATACGCTAAAGGCAATTACAGATACCATAGAAGCAGAATTCACGCGACTTAAAGGATAAAAATAAAAGAATGAGTAAAAAATGAAAATAAAACGTAATAAAAGACATACCAAAAGTAAAATTCCTAATATACTAACTATTTCACGTGTTGTTTTAACTCCGGTTTTCATATTCTTCCTGTTTTCTGTGGATATAACAGAAGAAATCAGATATTGGTTGTCGCTTATAATATTTACATTGGCTGGTTTTACTGATTTTTTAGATGGATTTATTGCACGTAAAATTAATCCAATAACCCAAACTAATTCAATAACCAAATTTGGGATTTGTTTTGACCCGATTGCTGATAAAATTCTACTGATGTCTGCGTTCTTTTCTTTGGCATATCTGAATATTATTTCTATATATGTCGTTATATTTTTAGTTGGACGAGACATACTAATAACAGGAATAAGAGTGTTTATAGCCCAAAAAGATGAAGGCATTAAACCTGTAAAAAGTGGCAAAATTAAAACTTTCTTAGAATTTATTTTAGGGATAGTTTGTTTGTTTTCGCTGATATGCAATGTTCAATCATATGTAATTGAAATTATTGTGTGGTTGACAGTAATTTTTGCAGTATGGTCAGCAATAGTAATAATTATTAAAAATAAAAAATCGTTTTGCAAAGGATTTTTGGAGGATAAATAATGCAAGATTGTATCTTTTGTGATATCATTGAGAATGGTTCTGACTCGTTAACCAATACTATACTTTATGAAGATTCAGATTTTTATATAGTCCCTGCACTTGATTGTTTTGTTACAGGATATGTATTGATTATAAGTAAAGAACATACTAATTCTATGTGTTATCTTTCAAAACACAAAAAAGAACATTTGAAAACCATTATCCATAACTTGTCTGAACAATATTTTTATAAATATGGATTTTATCCGTTAGTATTTGAACACGGTGCTAAATATGACTGTGCAAATTTAAGTGGTTGCTGTATACAACATGCACATATGCACGTTGTCCCGCACAAACTTAGTTCATTTAGTCAAATGAACGACAAAATTAAGTTTGAAGAAGTTAAAACATTTGATAATTTTTATGATAAGTGTTCAGATAAACCATACCTGTTCTTTATGGATAATAATAAAAAGAAATTTATTTCTAATACGGATATGTTTGTAGTACCAAGTCAGTTTTTTCGACAGGTTATTGCTTTAGATATGGACACCCCAAGTAGTTGGGATTGGAGAATTAACAGATTTGATAAAAAAATATATGAAACTGTCATTGAAATAGGATATATACTAAAAAATAAATGCTTATCGAAAAAGCATTCGAACATTCAGAACATATATTACTGCAGAGCTATGGACGGTTTTGATAGCCAAGAAATTAAACAAGAATATATTGAGGTTAAAAATGAAATAGAAAAAAACGGAATGAATCTTATAAATATGTATAAAGATAATCATAATATGTCAGAACGTAATAAAACAAATAGTGCTTTAATTCGAAGTGATAACACATCCGAAATAGACAAAGCGGATTGCCTTATAGTTAACTTATCTATAAAAAATCATCAATATGTAGGTTGTTTATTTGAAATGATGTACGCAAAAGAACACGGACATTGTTTTATTATTATAGTTACAGGAGATTCAAATATAGCGGAGAGATGGTTTTATATAACGAATCTCTTTCATAAAATTGTAAAAACTGTTAGTGAAGCCATTGAGTATATTAAAACTAATAAAAATATGTTTGATTTTGACGAGTAACATTGATACAGTGTACACATCAAGGTCAATTCAATAAATGACCGAAAATATTATGACTGGGTAGTTTTAGAATTTTTGTAATAGACCTGTCAAATTTGTTTTGATAACACAGAATATAATAAGGGCGTCATTTTTCAAAGTGATGGACGGCGATTATATATCGCCGTCTTTTTCATTGTTGTCATTAACTCAGAGCTTTATAAATAAGTCTCAAATAAAGAGCCTGTCACATAAATTTTACACTTTAACAATTATTCATTTTCTTCTTATTCTTGAATCATAAATAAACTTTCCACTTCTAAACCTTTTAATTATTCTCATTCAAGGGTGTGCAAAATTCTACTGCCGTGTGCATAGATTTTTCGATTAACAAAGTTAACTCCTAAAAATCTTATGAACCCTAAAATTAAAACTTATAAATTTGCCCAAAACAAAAAAGAAAATTAGCCTGAAATCCCTGTAATACTGGGGTTTCAAGCTGTTTTTATGTTTGCACCTTAAAAATTTATTTGTATCAATCTCGATGTTTACGTTTCTGCATATATTTCCTGTAACTGTAAAATAAAATTATGCCGATTGATATAATCTTTGCAAATTTCAATTTGAGTTTCAATTACTTCGTCATTTTGGCTGTCGCTTGAAAGTCTTGCATAAATTGCTGTTTTGTAAGTTTTAAGT
>JAISIJ010000373.1 GCA_031262245.1 Oscillospiraceae bacterium
TTCACGACGTTGAGGACATTGTGAAGGTAAGAACAGGCGAAACGGGTTATGATGCACTTCAGGATGTTGAATAAAGCTATCTCCGACCCCTCTCACATATAGCGAAAAAGCACTCTTAAATGAGTGCTTTTTTGCGGTGTGACGAAAACGTAACCGAGATCAGATTTAACAATTATTATCAAATAGGTTTTTCAACATAGCCGTTGTATTTTTATAAGAAATATCTTTAACTGTAACTTTATGTTCACGCCTGAAAGCAGAGGTAGCTTGTAAACGCCCCGAATTTGCTTTATATTCGGCAGACCAAGAACGCCTATCTTGGTGATGTCCTTTAGAAAAATCAATCTCTTCCAAAAAGAAAGAATCAATGCTGTCAATAAAGATTTTCCGTTTGGAATCTCGCTCTGATATACCGATATGGTAGTGAATTTTAAAAACTAAATATGCTTTAGTTTCACCCGGAGTGCGTAAAACATAATCGTCATAAAGCTTATTTATCGCAGCAATTGCATTGTTATTATTTTTGTCAGCTTTAATATTTACCAAAGCTTTTATATCCCCGAGCATTGAAAAGCAATCATAACTTGAAGTTGTAGTTGAACCGTCTGTACGCTTTATTATGTAGTCATTTTCAGTGTGATTTTCAGAATATATCTCAAGTTTTGAAACTAAAAACTCTTCAATAATATAACCGAAAGCAGTCGAACTTTCAAGACAATTTTTGTCGTTAGTAAGTAAATTATAATCTTCAAGTCTCAGTTGTAACTCGTTGCCGTAAACCTTGAAAATTTCCGTTGCATACTTTGTTATCTTCTCTTGAAAATGCTTTATTTGTTCATAGTATTTATTTGTCGACATATTACTCTCCCAAAATCTCTTCAAATGTTAATTGTTCAGAAAAGTTTTGAGGGCAATTCTGTGAGAAGATTTCTTCCTCATTTACACCGAGAAGAGCTTTTTTTATTGCCAGTCCTATTGCTTTTCCAAGCAAGGGCGGAACAGCATTTCCTATCTGAACTAACTGCCATTTTTTCGATCCCTCAAATATAAAATCGTCGGGAAAGGATTGCAAAGCCGCAAGTTCTCGAGGTGTCATTACTCTCGGAAATTTCGGGTGAACATTAACACCGCCGTGATTTTCTTTAACGGTAACAGAAGGCTTATTCCAATAAACTTTTTTCCAAGCATCAGAATAATTTCCGTATAGCGATTGTCCCTCAGGCAAGTCTGCAAGCCGTTTTGTCATTTCTTTGTTGTGTTTAGTAAATATGTGATTAATTGATTTATTTTCGGGAATGTCGCAAAATCTCGCAACAGCGTCCGCAACAGTTTTGTAATTATCGGGATTAAGAAATGGTTTCGGGTGCAGATTTTTCTTGCCCATTCTATTCCCGATAAAAATAACACGTTTGCGAATTTGCGGAACTCCGTAATCAGCACTATTTAAAACAGTTACATTTATATCATAACCGATATTTTTATAGTCTTCTATTATTTGTTGCTCAACAAGACCGCCGAGCATTGAACGCAAGCCCTCTACATTTTCCATTAAAACAAAATCAGGCTTTATTTCTTCAACAATTTTCAACATTTCAAGGTAAAGACTGTTGCGTTCGTCATTAACTATTCGATGTCCGGCAAGACTGAACCCCTGACAGGGAAATCCGCCCGAAATAAGGTGAATGTGTTTTGATTTTGTTTTTTTAATTAATGCTTTTCGATTATTCTCATTTCGTATATCACAAGGAAGATTATTTTTACCGAAATTTCTATTATAAGTTGCAACAGCTTGTTCCATTATTTCTACAGATTCAACAGGGTTAAATCCTGCCATTTTAAGTCCGCATGAAAGCCCACCTGCACCTGCAAATAAGTCAATAAAATTTATATTTTCAATTTGTTCTTTGTTATGGAATCCGTCAACGGATAACATTTCATCTGAAATGTCAATCCAATTAACTGTATTGTTGGATTTTTGGAAATTCGTACTATTAGAATTGTTTTTATCAACTTTTTCTTGTTCTTGTTGCCAATAACTTAAATCGGAAATTTGCACATAATAACGATTATTCTGTTTTATTGACGGAAGGGACCCCATAGCGATTTCACGTCGAATTGACTTTATAGAGGTTTTTGTTGTTTCGGCAATTTGCTCAATAGTAAGCATTAGTTCTTAAACCTTCCTGATTTTTATGTGTATTAACAAATACCATTATAACACAAATTTCAACATATTGCAATAGCTTATTGCTAAAAACAAACAACCCTCTGAAACCCGGTCAGACATTAATCAAACCGCAATATCTCAACCCCGTTATAATAATGCGTTACGATTTCTCGCCAGTTTTTCCCGTCTTTTGCCATTTTATTTGCACCGTATTGGCTCATTCCGACTGCGTGTCCGTAGCCTTTAACGGTGATATGAAAAACCGCACTCTCGGGAATATATTCGCAATAAAAAATTGACGAACGCAAACTGAAAATATTGCGGAAGTCCTCGCCTGTAATGAGTTTGTCGCCTGCCTGCATTTT
>JAISIJ010000398.1 GCA_031262245.1 Oscillospiraceae bacterium
TTTTTCTGCATAAGCCCGTAACGGTGAGGGTTGTGCCTTGCAGTGAAGTGATTATGCTTTATCTCACGGAGGGAGCAGTAGAGATAGACTTAGTCGGTGAAAGTACTGTTGCAAGTAGGGGTATGGGCGATTATGCGGGCAACGGTAATTTTGTGCATTGGCTTACGGTGGAAGATTTCGGGGTTAATATTTTGAAGTGTTGGCATAGCAATTTCATTAATAAGGGCGATGTTAGGGATTACGAATATTCAATATCCGTTGAAATTACTAAGGAAGAAGTTGCTTTTGAAATTAAAAATCTTGTGCCTTGTGAGAGTGTGAGTATGAAATTATTACACGGTGCAAAAGGCGTAAGAGAAATAGGCAGTTAGAGGTATGTATATGTTAAAAGAAGTAATAAAAAGAGATAACAGAAAAGTTTGTTTTGATAAAAAGAAAATCACAGCGGCTATTTTCAAGGCGGCGAGAGAGGTAGGCGGTGATGATACTGAGCTTGCAAAGGCTTTAACAGAGATTGTAGCCGATATGGTTGAAAAGGCAGAGGGTGCGGCAATAACCGTTGAGGAAATTCAAGATATTGTTGAGAAAACTCTGATTGAAGAGGGACACGCAAAAACTGCAAAAGCATATATCCTTTACAGGTATGAGCGTTCAAAGGCAAGGGAGCAGAAAATGCGACTTATACAGACTGTTGCGGAGTTATCCTCAAACGAAACAAACAGCAATAATAAGCGTGAAAATGCGAATATAGTTTTTTACATTATATAACATTAGAGCTTTTAAAAAATTAGGATTTAATAATAAGTTTGAGAACCATATCTATTATTTCTGTTGAATTATTTGTGGAGCCTTGAGCACCGTTTTTTTCGGCTTCTTCCCTATGTTTTGGTAAGTTACCACCTGCAGAAAAAATTACAAAAGGAATATTATTTCCATTATCACGGATTTGTTTAAGTAATACGTAGCCTTCACGAGAACCTTCTTTACGCCCCATATCGGAAATAATGAGTGAGTAATTGTTTTTTTCTAAAAGATTCATAGCACGTTCCGTTGATAATGCTAAATCAAATTTAAGACCATAATTTTCAAGTATATTGCATATATATACATTGTTTTCAGGACAATCATCCACCCATAATATCAACTTACCTCCTTTTGCAGAATTAAAAGCTTTGCCCTTTATGATGCTATCAATATACAATTCTAAATGTTCACGGAAAGCATTTTGTAACTCATCTTCATTGTTAATAATGAAGAATAATCCTTTCTCTTTGTATTTTTTTTGAAATGATTGAACCTTTGTATATTGTGAAAAATCAATATTTGAAGGATTTAAAGGTTTATCAAGAAAATACAGAAAAACTTGTTTTTTTAAAGCAATCATATGTTCAATTTCTTCTTCAGTGCCTGAACCATAATCTTCCGTTTCTGTACCGAACCTTGTCCAAAATATTGCAACGACAAAATCCGAATTTTCTACAATTTGTTTATCAAGCAACCTTTGCGGGTGTGCTCCGAATTGAGGAAAACTATTGTTTTTCCAACTTATTGGACGCAAAACAACATCGTTTTCACGTCCGTAAAAATTGTTGAATTTTCCGATAGCATTTTCTATTTTATCAACAAATTTGGAAACGTCTCCCGGACATGAAATAAGCACATCATATGCTGTAATTATTTTTTTCATACTAAAATTCCTTTAATTTGATTATAAATTAATTGTATCATATTACGACAAAGAATGCAAATAAAAAATGAGATTTATTTTATATATTGAATACATAGTGCGAGTGCGTTAGTTTTGAATAATCAATATTGCTTTGAAAAGCCGAGCCAGAAGTATTTAAGCGGAGCGGGTTGTGTGTATGAGATTTTTTATAATATTGATAAGAATTTCAGAAATGCGGAGCGTGAAGCAATGGTAGGGGTAACGCTTTTGAGCGATGCACGCCCTTTGGAAACAGAGGGCGCGAGGTATTATTTGAGCAAGGCGTATACCGCACCATATCAGGGGTTTGTTAGGTATTTGATTGACGAGTTGCAGGGTTCAAAGGGTAATTTCAACTTCGGCAAACCCAAATTAGAGAGAAGTTTTATTGATTATGTTCTCTCCCCTACTATAAATTCGTTGCTGAGGTTTGATGAAACAGATATTGCAATTGATTATGTTTTGGGAAATGGTTTGAGGGATAGAACAACCCACGAAAAGCAGAAAACTTTTATTGAAACCTTGAAGAAAACTGCGAAAATAAGCGAATTTGATAATTATAAGCTTGTTAGCGTTAATGAGGAAAACATTAGGAGTTTGGGGTATAACGCAGAGAATTTCATAGGGCTTTTGGCAAGTAATTTGAAAGGTTCTGGGAAATCTGTTTTTGCGTTTATTGAGGGTAAAAACGGCGAAATCAAGCGTGCTTCGTTTCGTGGCAGATACAACGATGTGAGATACAGAGAGGGTTTTGTAAGTATCGGTATTGATGCGAGAGGACACGGAGCGGCGTTCGGAATGGTGGGGTTAGAAGATGTAAACAGCTTGCAAAACCACATAAACACGCTTATCGGAAAATTAGAGCAAGGGCATTGCGAAACCGCAACAATCCACGAAACAGCGAATTTATCAATATTTCTTCTAAACTCCGGCAAGGAAATTGCGAAAAGAAACTGTTATGTTCGTGAGTTGTATCGAGAATATATCAAGGTATACGGGTAAAAATGCCAAAGAAGAACGCCGAACTTACGGTGCAGAGGACGAAAACGGCAACAAAAAAGTTAGCTATATTGAGTATTCTATTGACGGCAAAAAGGTAAAATCTTTTGGGGTTGAGATTGAAAATTCTTTGATTTTGCCTATTGAAGAGGGCGGTATTTTACGCCTTTATCTCAAAGAGGATTTTGAATAAAGAGGAGAAAAAATGAAAGAGTTTAAAGATAATTTTGATAAGCTTACACGGACACACCGACCGCATACGGTTTTTACGGATTTTTGTGAAGCGACTGCAATAGCGTTGAGTAACGTGACACATATGACTCAATCCGAGGAATGGAAAAAACGTGAGGAGCGTTATCTTGCGATTGCTAAAAAATACGGCGAAGAAGATATGAATATCCTTTCAGATATGTTTGCGTTGCTTACAAAACAATTCGATGAGGATTTTAAGAACGGCGAAATACAGGATAGATTGGGTATTTTATATTCTAAAATGAGATTAACAAACGATAAGAACGGGCAGGTTTTTACACCGACCCACGTTTGCGAGTTAATGGCGGAGGTATCTTTTGACAAAGAAACCGTTGATAATGCTATAAAAACAAAGGGTTTTACGGAGGTTTACGAGCCTTGTTGCGGCGGCGGTGCGTTAGTGTTGGGGTTTGTGAAAACTATGCTGAAAAAGGGGTATAATCCGCAGAAGCAATTATTAATTCGTGCAGGTGATATTGATTTAAACAGCGTTTATATGTGCTATATTCAGCTTTCTTTGCTGGGTATTCCGGCGGTTATTTCGCATAGGGATGAAATTTTAGTTGAGGTGTATTCGACTTGGTATACGATAGGTTGTTATTTAAATAAATTCGGAGGGGTTTTATGAGAAAATTTACAAAATATATAGCTTTATTAACGGCAATAACAGGGATATTTTGTGCTTGTGCAAATATAGAAAACACCACACAAAAGCCTGTTGAAACGAGTGAAACAGCAGAAGTTACAGAGATAACTACAATTCCCGAGGGGTATATAACTGTTGGTGAAAAGGTTACAACGGCACAGGAGAATGAGCCGACCGATTATGAAAAAGGTTATGCTAAGGGGTTATTTGACGGCGGAAAAGATGCCAAAAACGGTGTGGAAAATGAAAGTTTTATTGATTATACGGCACTAAAAGGCGAGGGATACCAAAAGGGTTTTGTTGACGGTTATACAAAAGGTTTTCAAGAAAATACCGAAAACACGCATACAATAGCACTTTGCCCGAAGGGGTGGACAACGTACTCTACGAGTGATAACAGAATTCGCTTTAATATGCCGGAGGGGGTAATTTTGGGTGTTGAAGATAATGCCGTAATACCGATATATCCGAGCGGTGAAGAGGTTCTTTTGGCGTATTCCGAAACATTATCTTTTGCGATTGTTGATAAGGTTAAGAATGGATTTTTTGAGTATTTGAATACAAAGGGATTGAAACTTGAGGATATTTTGGAGTTTACCGAAACTACTTATGCAGGCAGAAAAGGCTATCAGGCGAGTGTTCAGATACAGGGTAAACCTATTGCCGAGGGGTATTTTCTGCAAAGCACGGGTATAAGCGGTTACTTTGTTTTGATTTATAAACAGGTAGATAGCGAAACTTTGGTGGATTTTGAACAGAATCTTTATTTATATTAGACTTTTACCCAGACAAATCAGTTTTTAACAATAAAGCTGAAAAAGGAGCTAAAAATGAGTGATATTCAAAAAATTATTATTGCTATCTGGGGTGCGGTGTTTGTTGCGTGGATTGGAATGACTATTTATATCGGAGTGAACATAAGCACGGTAAAATATACGATTAATGAGTTCCCGAATTCAGCAGTTTCCGATAATATTTTCGTGATTGGCGATGATGGTGAGAATTATATTGTGGTAAATGCGGATAGTAAAAATGTATTAAAGAAATATCCGCAATCTGTAACTAAAATTTCACAAACACTTGCCGAAAACGAAATGCCTTATGCCGAGGTTGAATTATATAGTAACGGCGAAATTAAAGGTGTTAAGGTTTATTTACCTTGTGATATGAGTATAAAATTTGAGAAAAATCTTGAAAATGTTTATATTTTGAGAGATTAATTTAGATTGAGAGAAACAGAATGATAGTTTATAAAGAGTGCAAGAGGGGTTGTATCAGCGAGGGGTATTAAAATGAAACCGAGAATTGAAGCCTTTTTAACAGGTTTGTTAATTCTGTTTGGTTTAGCTTGCTTATTTGTGTTTATGCTTTTTATAATTGCAGTATTTATCTGCATTTCCCCGATATGTGTTTTAAGTGCGGTAATGCAAAAATTGCCGTTTTGGCACTACTTTGTAGAGATGTATAACGGTGTGAAAAGCTGTTTAGTTTCTTATGCGGTTGCGGGTAAAAAGGGCTTGGAATATATTAAAAAGAGTTTTATTTTATAAGAAATAAGGGGTTTATTTATGAGTGTTAATGCAGAAAAAGATAACGCTTTAGAGGATTTTAATCAATTTTGGGAGGAATTTGTGTTTCAAGAAATGACGTAAAAGAAGCTGCTGAAATGCTGAACGGCAGGCAGTATTTATCGGAAATATCCGTTGATGAAAAAGAAATTTTAAGGCAGAATAGAATTGTTGCGGTGTTCGGGCAGAGTGATGACCTTGTGGTTTTCGAGGGTGCGGTTGAGGACGATTTTGATTGTTTTGGCGGTAGCGAGGTTTATGTAAATGAAAAAGGGGTTTACGTTGACGTGGAAAACCCCGAAAGCTACCATAAAATCGTAACTAAATGGGCTGAAAGTGGGTATAGCTGGAGTTACGAAACCGACATTCCTCACGAAACCT
>JAISIJ010000026.1 GCA_031262245.1 Oscillospiraceae bacterium
TTTTACTTTCCAACAAGCTGTTATCATTGAAGACCCCACTCCTCTTTACGGAGATGTTAACGAAGATACTTTCGTGGGAAAAACAGATGACATTGTACTCTTGGCAAAATATCTCTCCAACGGAATTAAACTCTCTGAAACAGCTCTTGCTAATGCAAATTGTGATATGGGAGATACAAGAATAAACGCATCTGATTTACAGGCAATTGTGAATTATTTGCTTAATGATATATCTTCTCTACCGGTTGAATAAAGATACGGAAAAAAGGGGGTGTACCCAAAAGTACACCCTTTTTTCTATGATATTATACATTTAAAATAATAGTTGTATTGATAATAATTCTTTTCTCTGCCCCATTTAATTGAAATTTCAACAAATAACTCCTGTGGTTCTTCCGTATCCGGATTTTCCACGGGGATATTTATTTTAGTATCTGAATTTATCAATGTACCCTTTGCATCATATATATTGTATAAAACATCAATATTATTGCCTGTAATGGATATTTCCGAATTTGTGGGAATATAATAATCTTTTGCCTCTGTATCCTCATATGCTGTAGTAACATCATTTATTACTCCTTGCTCAATAGAGCTTTTGGCATATTGAAAAATAGGTAATGTTTCAGCGGTAATTTCAGCAAAACTTTTTCCGATATAATCTGTTTTCTTACTTTTATAAACAGATTTTGTTTTATATCCCTTTAGTGTTTCGGTTGTTTTGTCGGTAATAATTTTAACAGTTCCGATATTCACTTCCGGTCTGCGGCTGATTAACATTACCAATCCCACAACAACAACCATTATACAAACAACAATTATTACAATATTTCTGATTGTTTTCATTTTTTTCTCCGTTAGTCAAAGCAGATTTTGTCAGTTTCAGTTCAAACAATAAGTCAACACCGTGATATCCAACTTACCGCCTTTGCCCATCTACCCCTGACCGGCAGCAACTTTTGCAGCAGCCCCTTTAAAACCGTCTCTGACATCCGTAATCATTATAATCAAATCGTCAATGTGTTCTATGGAATTTGTCACATTAACCTGATTAAATGCCCAGATATAATATTCATATAATTGAGCTAACTCCTCTGAAATAGGAATTTTCATATCAAGACTTGCTGTCATATATTCCATAATTTTTATTGCTTTGGAAAGACAATTAAAGCGTTCCTGATAATTTTTATTCTTGATATGCTCTTTTGCAAAACTGATGTCTTTTATACACTCGTCAAATAAAGCAACAACTAATTCCCCGGGGGACATTGATAATACGGAATTATCTCTATAGCTTTTTACAGAACGAGCATAACCGTTTGCAACCATATTTGCTTATCCTCCTAACGGCGATTAAAACATAAAATACAAGTCTATCGCCCTATGCCAACCAGCCTGATTGAGTATTAAGATTGGACATAGCCGTTTCCATTGCATTAAACTGTGCCCAAAGAGATTCTTTTCTCTTATCATAACGTTTTTGCAATTCGGCAATTCTATCTGAAAGTGATTCTAATTTATTGTATATTTCGTTGTTTTTTTCCGAACCATAGCCCTTAATACCTGCAATTTTTACAAGTGTACCGGGAGAGCCGGTAGATTTATTGGCAGTATAATTTACGGCAACATTCAAAGCATTAACAAGACCGCCTTTGCCGTCCTTACCACGCAACATATTATAAATTTCAGAACCGTATTTATTTAGTGATTCCTTAAGAACATTTTCGTCAACCTCAAGTTTACCTTTTGATTGCCAGTTAGATGTTGTTCCGACACCTATATTATATAATGCAATACCACCGAAAGATTGATTAAAAACATCACGCAAATTCTGTAAAAGGTCGGAAACAGCCGTATCATTACGCAACAAACCGCCTTTAGCCATTTTCTCCCAATTTTCTATTTCGGTTTCGGACATTTCTTTCTTTTGTTCAGCGGTAAGAGGCTGATAGTCTTTATAAACCGCTTTCTCGGAAATTTTTTCGTTAAGTTCGGAAATTAAGGTATTATAATCTTCAACAAAAGCTTTAAATGTTTTTACGGCATTATCGGGAGAATAGTTCGCATAGGATACTTTTGCTTTATTATCTGTTGTGCCTGCCTCAGTTTCCCAATTACCGTCAACGCTGAATTTGCCTGTGTCATATTTACCCGTGGTATTATTGAGCTTATAGGTAATATCCCCGACAGTAAACTCATTAGATGCTCTTTGTAAAACTTTTCCGTCAATATTGACCATAGCATTTTGTCCGCTTACCGATGTAGCACTCGGGTCATCAATTTTTAATGCAGATAATAACCCCTTACCAACTGAATCAATCAGTTTTTGTGCATTTTCCAAAGCCTCCGGCAGTGAACTCGGATTTCTCAAAACCGCCTCTGCCTCTGTTTTCATATGAGTCCAAAGGTCTTCATCCGATAATGCGTCAAGTGCCAAACCGGCAGGGTCAGTAAGGTCAAGTCCTGCTCTATAATCGTCAATAAATGTTTGAGTTGTTGAATTATCTTCCAATTTTACATCTACATTTGCACCGGTAACGTTACTTTTGATTTCAAAAGCATCAGCATTAGGATTATATGACATAGTAACACCGGCAGCAGATTTATTGACAGTATTAATCAAGTCTTGAACCGTTTTATTAGTATCAATTGTAATTTCAGTATCATTGATTTTAAAGGTTAAATCCGTTTTAGTAGTAGTAATTAAAGGAATTGTACGAGCATCATCCTCATACAAAAATTCGCCTGTTTCTTCGTTCTGTGCGTGAATACTTGTATATGAAAAACCTACCACATCAGCTAATTTTGTTGAAAGTGAAAAATTCGTTGATGTCCCGGATTTTATTCCGATAATATCGGAGTCACCTGTAAAAGTAACTTTCTGCCCTAAACCTGCGGTAATTTTTAAATTCCCGTCAGTATAATCAGCCGTAACACTTGTTCCGAAAGCTGATTTAAAACTTTCTGAGAACTCTTCATAAAAAGTTTCAATGTCTGTTTTAGCATCAGCAACAGCTTCAGGGTCCAAATTATCCGCAATTGTTTTTTTTGCATCTTGCAAAGCAGTAATAGTACTTTCGTCAAAACTAAAAGTTTTCTTAACACCGTCAAGATTAGCAGTAAATGTATATTTCACCTCTGCGGTTGAAAGGTCAGAACCGTTTAGAGCATATGTTCTGTATTTTTCGGTTTTACCGTCCATAAATCTAAGACCGTCAAACGTATCTCCCGCCTTAAACTCTTTTGTTGTTGATATCGTGGCTTGATTAGCACTTAACCCTAAAGCGGCAAGACCTTTTGAACCGGAATTTTCTCCGATTTTCAATCCGAATTTTCCGTCATAAAACAGTCCACCCGTTTCAGGGTCAATGCTAAACGTTAAATCCAAAGAACCGTCTGCCTTTAAAAGAGAGGCATTATTATCACTCGCATCGCCGTTATCCGTGTAAAGACCCTTTGCATAATCAAAAACAACCTCGCCGTAAGCCTCTTTTGCGATAGCATCATTAATTTTTTTAAGTTTATCCTCAGGAGTTAATTCACCTTTAAGATTAACTTTAATATCAATATTATTGAATTGTAAAACTTTATTGGAATTTAAATCCTGTTTACCGTCACTATTGTTGTCTTTCGGAACACCGATTGAAAATACTACATCATAATCGGTATCTTTTACATCAAAAGCATCTTTATAAGCATTGACAGATATACCCTCACCTAATTTACCGCCGGAAATCTTAGACGCAGTAGCAACCTGCGCAACTTGAATACTGCTCGCCTCAGTAGAATTTTCAGCTTTAGAAGTAACAGTAACCGCAGAAGCATTGGAGCTTGAAACCGCAGTTGTTTGATAAAGATTTTTATTGCCTATATAACTGTCTGAAGTTGCGGAAAAATATTTTGTTTGAAATGTATTTACTTTATCAACAATTTCCCTGTACATTTCCTGTTTCCAAGTCAACTGCTGTTCTTTTGCCTGTTCTTTTGTAATTTTTGCTTGATAACTCGACAACATTTTTTCAACCATAGAATCCGTATCCAATCCGGAAAAACCGGAAAGTCCGTTAGATGCTGCAGAAGAAACTGTTGAAGACGTAGCATTTATGTTCATATCATACCTCCGTTTATGCAATTAAAGTAATCTTGATAATATTATCCTCTGAAAACATTATCGTCAGTTTTTTTAATAAAACAAGGATTTTTTTTAAATTACAGAAAACCTGTAAAAACAGGTTTTCTGTAATTTACATAATCTGTTATATGCGTTTTGCTACTTCTTTTAAGAATGTTTCACTATCCACTTTTTGTTTATTATCAAGATTGGAAAGAAGATACAAATCACCTGTCATAACTCCGTCCTCAATAGTTTGAAGTGTTGCTTTCTCAAGACGTTCAGCAAATTTAACAAGTTCGGGAAGATTATCCAACTCACCGCGTTTACGCATAGCTCCGCTCCAAGCGAATATAGTTGCAACAGAGTTAGTTGAGGTTTCTTCTCCTTTAAGATATTTATAGTAATGACGTTGAACAGTTCCGTGTGCCGCCTCATATTCATATACACCATCGGGAGAAACAAGCACAGAAGTCATCATTGCGAGTGAACCGTAAGCAGTTGCAACCATATCCGACATAACATCGCCGTCATAGTTTTTGCAAGCCCATATATATCCGCCGTCTGAACGTATTACTCTTGCAACGGCATCGTCTATAAGTGTATAGAAATATTCAATACCCGCCTCATCAAATTTTGTTTTATATTCGCTGTCGAAAATTTCTTGAAAAATATCTTTAAAATGGTGGTCATATTTTTTTGAGATAGTATCTTTTGTTGCAAACCATATATCCTGTTTTGTGTCTAATGCAAAATTAAAACAAGAACGTGCAAAAGAAGATATGGATTTATCTGTATTATGAATTCCCTGTATAATACCGTCACCTGTAAAGTTATGAATTAATTCACGAGTTTCTTTACCGTCTTTATCTGTATACACTAACTCTGCTTTTGAATCTGCAGGCACTTTTAATTCAGTATTTTTATAAATATCACCGTAAGCGTGACGTGCGATTGTGATAGGTTTCGTCCAAGTGGGAATGTATGAAGTAATACCTTTGACAAGGATAGGAGCACGGAACACAGTACCGTCAAGTATTGCTCTTATAGTACCGTTAGGGGATTTCCACATTTCTTTAAGATTATATTCAGGCATACGAGCGGCATTAGGTGTGATAGTTGCACATTTCACCGCAACACCGTATTTTTTTGTAGCCTCTGCACTGTCAAAAGTAACTTTATCGTCTGTTTCATTTCTGTATTTTAAACCCAAATCATAATATTCGGTTTTTAAGTCAACAAAAGGTAATATGAGAATGTCTTTAATCCACTTCCATAAAACCCTTGTCATTTCATCGCCGTCCATCTCAACAAGAGGGGTAGTCATTTTAATTTTTTCCATTTTTGCCTCCTAATAAATAAATTTAAACTATATATCACAAAAAAATATACTTGTCAATATTTTTACTTGACTATTAAATATTAAATGATATAATAAGTTATATGAAAGAATTGTTAAAAAATATCCAAAAGCCCTCAAGATACATCGGCGGAGAATACGGCAGTATTATAAAGGAAGATAAACAAAAGCGTTTTGCCTTTTGTTTCCCCGATACTTATGAAATAGGAATGTCCAACCTTGCTATGCAAATCCTCTATTCACTTATTAACAGTACTGATACTTTCAGTTGTGAAAGAGTATTTGCACCCGATATTGACTTTGAAAATAAGCTCCGTGAAACAAATACTCCGTTATTCTCAATTGAAACAAAAACACCCCTTAAAGACTTTGATATTTTGGGGTTCTCTTTGGGTTATGAACTCTGTTATACAAACATTTTAAACATATTAGAATTATCAAAAATACCATTACTCTCAAAAGACCGTGACGATAGTTTTCCTCTTATAATTGCAGGTGGTTGTTGCACCTGTAATCCTGCTCCTCTTACAGATTTTTTTGATTTATTTGTAGTAGGAGAGGGAGAAGAAGTCACCCTTGAGTTGTTGGATTTATACAATAAATGCAAATCAAAAACAGAATTTAAAGAAAAAGCTTTAGATATTGAGGGAGTATATATCCCTCATAAAAATATTGCAAAAAGACGTATAGTTAAAGACCTTGATATTATGTTCTCACCGAAAAATTTTGTTATGCCTTATTGTGATATTGTTCACGAAAGAGCAAGCGTTGAAGTTTTAAGAGGATGTATAAGGGGTTGCCGTTTCTGTCAAGCGGGATTTATATATCGCCCTTATCGTGAAAAATCCGCTGATACTATTATAAAACAAGCGGAAACACTCTGTAAAAATACAGGATATGAAGAATTATCCCTCATATCTCTAAGCACCTCCGACCATACAGAAATTAATAAAACAATGTGTGAGTTGATTAATTTTACCGCAAAAGAACGTGTCAGCTTAGCTTTACCCTCTATGAGAATTGACAGCTTTTCCTCTGAATTAGCAGAATATCTTACAAAAGTCCGCAAAACAGGGTTAACCTTTGCTCCCGAAGCCGGTACTCAACGTTTGCGTAATGTTATAAACAAAAATTTAACCGAAGATGAAATTTTGTCCGCTTGCGAAACAGCATTTAACAGCGGATATACCACAGTTAAACTCTATTTTATGTTAGGTCTGCCAACGGAAACGGACGAAGATATTTTAGGTATTGCCGATTTAGCACAGAAAATTGAAAGACTTTACTATTCCCTCGGAAATACCGTTGTTGAGGGAGAATACACCAAAAGAATTAAAAAAACGCCTTGTCAGATAAATATCAGCGTTTCAACTTTTGTACCTAAACCTTGGACGCCATTCCAATACGAGGGACAAGCAAGCGAAGAAGATATACGCCATAAACAGGAAATACTCCGAAATGCAGTTAAAAGCAAACATATGAAACTGAGTTTGAGTGAGCCCTATTCCAGTATTTTAGAGGCAGTTTTGGCGAGAGGTGACGAGTTTACCGGTGCTGTTATTTTAAAAGCCTTTCAGTCGGGTTGTAAATTTGACGCTTGGAAAGAGCATTTTCATTGGGATAAATGGTTACAAGCTTTTGAGGATTGTGGTATAGACCATAAAACTTACGCACAAAAAAAATATTCCTATAACGACATTCTACCTTGGGAAAAATCTGTCGATATGGGATTTACAAAAGACTTTTTGGCAAGAGAACACTCCAAAGCAATGACTGCTGATGTTACCGAAAATTGCCGTAAACAATGTGCGGGTTGCGGAATAGAAAACTGTAAAGCAAGAGATTTACAGCCGTCATTAACAAATTACCCCATTTCAATTGTTGATTATTCTTACCCAAAAGATATGTATTTCCCGAAAATTCGTGTTATCTTTGAAAAAACAGGAGAATTAAAGTTTATCTCTCATTTAGATTTA
>JAISIJ010000002.1 GCA_031262245.1 Oscillospiraceae bacterium
TATATTTTTTGATTTTATAATATAGTTTGTATAATTTGTATAGTTGTATAATTTATATAATTTGTATAGTTTATATAGTTTGTATAATTTGTATAATTTGTATAGTTGTATAATTTGTATGGTTTATATAGTTGCAATTTCGCCAAATTTATATTTGGCGAAATTGTTATTTAGGTGTTTTAGGGGATTATTTTCCCCCAATTAATAATTTTATTAGCATTTCCCACTCTTTTTTTAGGCAGATATCTATTTCATTTCCTAAGTAATTAATAACTGTTTTTAAATCTATTTCATTTCAATTTGTATTTGTAACTGTTTTTAAATAAGCAGATATCTATTTCATTTCCTAAGTAATTAATTTGTATTTGTAACTGTTTTTAAATAAACAAATATCTATTTCCTAAAAAATTAATTCATATTGGTAACTTTTTTTAAATAAATCGAATGTGCCATATGTTGAATAATAAGTAAAAAACAGTCTTTCTTACGAAAGACTGTTAAAATTTTATTGAGCTTATTCGGGTAATAAATCGGGGTCAAAGTGTAGAGGTTCAACGTGGTAAACAACAATGTTAAAGCTACAAGTTGTAATTCCTCTTTTTTCCTCATCCTCAGCAGTAAGATTAAAATTATAATCTCCAAGACTGATAGAAGTAACACGAATAGTACCGTCGAGTTTACCTTCTGCGGCTTTGGCAGAACTTTCACCCATTTCGGCGAGTTCGTCAATAAGCCCGTAAATCTCTTCACGAGTTCCCTCACAGGTAAATGTGAGAGTTGTACCCAAAACAGTTGTTGCAGGCAGAGCAGCAACGCTTAAACCATACTGGTTAGCTTCTGCCATACGCTTTGCAACCGAACCGTCAAGGTCAGCGGCTTGTTTGAGGTCATAAGTTACTAAGTCCTCGGAATTCTGAGCAACTGTGATTTGGTCATAAGAATAAGGAATTGCAATAGGTGACGGATGTGTGGCACTGAAACCGGCGTTCATATTGTGCTTTTTAATAACTTCCATTATCATATCGTCAACTTTTGTAAGGTCTTTGGGAACGGGAGTAAATCTCTCCGCAAGTACGGTAGCCTCGTCAACTTTTTCGGCTACTTCTTTCTGCAATCCCGGAAGACGATTGATTTTGGTTTCGTAATTAGTCCATACTTCTTTTTTCTGGTCACGTTGCTTTTTCAAAACTTCGGTATCTGCGGTAACAGGTTTCAAAATCGCAAAAACAAATACTGCACCGAGGAGAAGAAGTGAGAAGACAAAAATTATTATTTTATCTCTGAAAGAAATATTAATAAACATTATTCAGTAGCACCTCCTGTTTGTTCTGTTGCAGGTAAATATTGTTTCAAGTTTTCCGGAATATTAGATTTAACTTTAAAACTTAAAGAGAAAGTAATCTGTCTGATATTCTCTTCTTCACCAAGACCGTAGGTAACAGCATAAGTTGTATAATCGGGGTCGGTAAAGGTATCGCTCGCCCAAAATTCACGAACAAGAGCTTTCGGGAATTCGGCAGGGTCTGCATCGGAAACTACACCGCCGTCGAGAACAGTTTCTTCTATCGGCTCAAAAGCAGTAACGGAGAAAGAAATTGCACCTTCGGAATAAGACGGAGTGGTAATTTTACATTTCGCACCGGCAGGAATAATGAGAGATTCTTCGTCCGGGTCAAAAGCATTATCTTTTATTTCGCTTATAGAAACATCGCTGAGAACATCGTCACTCGGGTCATCGACAAGCTCACATTCAGTTGAAACTTTCAGCAAAATATCATTGATTTCCTTGAAAATGTCAGATTCTAAAAGCGTATGAGTATCGTAAGCATCTAACGCAGCACTGACTCCGTTTGAATAGTTGGCGATTTTCGCAAGTTGAGCGTCACGCACATCAACCTCGTCCATCTTAGCTAAATTAGCCGGGTCGTTGATTTTTTGGTCATAAGATTTGATTTCATCTTCGGTGTCATTTTTTTCTTTTATAATGAAGAAAGATGCAGTTCCGAGACCGGCAACAACAACCAACATAACCGAGAAATAAAGTGCCGCAAAGAATTTGGGAGCTTTTAGTTTTGCTGTGTTTACAGTATCAACTTCAAGCAGGTTTACCCAATCTTTTGTTTTATCACGGCTGAACAATGCACCGATTGCGTTCACATACTGTGCAAATTCGAGGTTTTCATAACCGTGAATATTGGGCGGAGCGGTAATAGTAGAAGTCTGAATACCGTAATCTTCGTCCATAACTTTAACATAACGAACATAATCTCTTGTGTCACCGTAGAAAATAATATGTTCTATAGGACGGTCAACTGAAGTAACACGATAGAATTGTAACATACGGTCGATGTTTTCCTGAACCGCCTCAAATACGTAGTCGTCAGAGTTGCCGTAGTCTTCCGGTGCGATTGATGCAAAACGTGTAAACACCAACTGACCGTGGTCATAAACGTTAATGGAAATAAATGTATTGTCAACTTGAACAGCCAACAAAGGCATTCTGCTTTCATTTTTCTTATCGGAAAGTAAAACTTTTGTTGCACAGTTACAGGAAATAATTGCAGATTTCAGTTGAATTTGCAACATATTACATACTTTACTGTAACACTCAATGATTTCAAAAGGACAAGCAGTCGCCAAAACAACAGTCAAAGACTTGTCATTTTCGTCCGGACCTACCACAACATAAGAGATTGAATAAGTAGAGTCAAGGTTCATTGCAGAACGCATCTCGTCTTGAACAGCCTTTATGAAAGTGCCTTTTTCCGGTTTTTTGATGTGTAATTCTTTAAAAATTACAAGGTTTGAAGAAATTGTAACACAAGCCTCTTTATCAGACATTTTATGTGTTCTGAGGAGCTTATTTACAAGAGTTGCAAGTCGGGGAACATCCTTAACGTGACCGTTATTGATGACACCTTCTTCAAGTTCAAGTGTTGCCGCTGCGGTTATACGAATTTTACCATTATTTTCAGAC
>JAISIJ010000038.1 GCA_031262245.1 Oscillospiraceae bacterium
AGAACTATCGGCAAAAGGACTTAACCCTTGCCCGAGATGCGGTGCATTTTATGACCCTAACGACCCAAAAATTAAAAAATGGAAATGCAGTCTTTGCGGAACGGATTTAACTCTTTCCCCTGAAGAGGTCAAAGGCTCTCTGTTAAGCAATGAGGAACTTTCAAAAAAGCTGAAAAAGGCAAATAAAAATGCACGAAGATTAAAAAGGCTTACACGTGCAATGATATTAATGTGTATTATATTTTTGCCGTTCATTTGGAAATTTTCACTTTGTTTACTTATTTTGGGTTTAACATTCGCAATTATAAGCACAAAAGCAACCAAGAACGCCAAAAAAATGCTGGCTGATAACGTAACAAGAGATGTTATTTCCGAAGTGATTGATGAAGCTGTTTATTCTATGTATTCTCGTTTGCCGGATGAAACACTCAAAGAAGCCGATGTGCCTTTGTGGTGGGACAGAGCCGACGGCACAGATATAATTTCCGGAAAATACAGAAGACACGTCATAACTTTTTGCGATATAACACTTGAAGAAGAATCAACAAGCACGGATAGCGATGGCGACACCAGTACCTCATATTACCCTGTATTTACCGGACAATGGATTATTTGCGAACTCGAACGTGAATTTCCTATTAAATTACGTTTATACGAAAATTCGAAAAAGTCACTCAAAAAGAAAAAGAAAAAATCCGCTAAATCCGAAGAAAATGAAAATGAGATTAAAACGGCAGACGAAGAATTTAACAAGCGTTTTCAAATTTTATCAGAAGACCAATACAGTGCTTTGCAAATACTTACGCCGCATTTTATGAACAGTCTTATGAATATGGACGATTTATCCGATTCAAGAATTTTTTTCAGTTTTACCGGAAAACAAGTGAATATTCTTCTCGACAGCAACAAAGATTTATTTGAATTGAAAAAGAAAGACGGAGCAAATGTTTCGGAAATACGTGAGCGTATGAGAGATGAACTCAGAGTTATTACGAACATTTTAGACGAACTGTTTAGAAATGACTGGTTATTCAAGACTTAAAATATCCGGGAGATATAGGTAAAGAACTTTTGTCAAACAATGTTATATTTGATATTTTATCGAAAGTATTTGGCGAGTGTGAATATAATCCCAACAGCATATTTTTGGAAACTCAACAACATTTACCATAAGGATTATTTATGATGTTATCAATATCAATATTAATTTCTTTAATCGGACTTATTTTAACAAAGATATGTGTTCGAGCATATTACAAAAATAAGAAAAAATATTTTATTGCCGTTTTCATAATAACCGCAATAATTACATTATTATCTTTAGGATATATAGCGGCAACATTGACTTTAATCGGTGGTGTCGATTAATATATTTAAAATTTATCGGAGGTAAATACAATGAAAAAAATCATTTCTGCACTTTTAACCCTTGGTCTTATATTAAGCCTTTGTGCTTGCGGTGACGAAAAGAAAGATGATACCAATAAATCCGCAAAAACAGAAAGTTCCACAACGGTGACTTCTGCTGAAAAGACCGAACCCGCTGCAACGAAAAAAGTTGCAACCGAACCAACTGAAACGGAAGCAGTTACAACCGAACCGGAAGAGGAAGAAACGGAAGAAAATACAAGCGACACCGAAATCTACGACATTTTCCCCGAGGGTGTAACCTATACAGAAGAATATGTAATGGAAAGCGACCCGGGAGATAATCTTTCACCAGCCGAAGCAGCATTGACTGTAGTCGATTTTTTCTCTGAACATTTCTATTTTTACGGAGGTATTGTAAACATAACGTTTGACGATATAGATTATATTTACAGCGAAGAATGTTATTTCTATACCGTTGAAGATGAAATGCCGACAACAGGTCTTTGTGCCGTAAATTATGCTACAGGTGAAATCTATGTCTATGTAGAAGAAGACGGAGAGTATAGGTCCGTATACGACATTTTCGATAATGTCGAGGGTACTGATGTTTCTGAAGATACGGATATTTCTGAAGATATAGATGTTCTTAACTGGTCGGGAGAATATGGCGGCGAGGAATTTTCAATATATATCAATAATTTTGACGGAGAAAGTTTCAGTTTTGCAGTAAACAATTTGAGAAACGGCGAGGAAATTTTGGCAGGTGTTGCCGCTATTGACCCTGACGACAAAAATCTGGCAATATACGGTGATTGCGGTTTTTATCTCTATGAAGATGAGGAAAATATAGACTTTCTTGCTGCCGAAAGCGGTGAATGGGCTCACTTACGTGGTCAATATACTCAATATTAATACTGATGTATGTTGCTGCATTAATATATTTAAAATTTATTGGAGATAAATACAATGAAAAAAATTATTTCTGCTCTTTTAACCCTTGGTCTTATTTTAAGCCTTTCTGCTTGCGGTGAAGACAAGAAAGATGACAGCTCTGCAAAAACAAATGATTCTGCAACAGAAGAAACCGGCGAATTCCCAAAACCGAAAGGTCCGCAAGTGAACTTTATAGTTGCCTATAAATGGGTAGCAACAGATAATTCAGATTATTTAATGTTTGATTCTAATGGTGTGTTTGAGTATTTTACCGACATTACCAATGAGGATGGGTCGATAACTTCCGAATTAAAAAGTTCGGGGCATTGGGACATTGACGAGGATAACTATTTAGAACTCACATTTGAAAACGGTGAAGTCGAATCTTGCGATTCAGACAGTAATTATTTCTATGTCGGTCACTTTGATAAAACTTTCTTTAACGGAGAAGTCGAAGGAATAGATAATTGGTACGGCACATATAGCAGTGAACTCGGTAAAATAACTCTTTCGCACGCTGTATACAGAACTACAATAGACGTTGAACTCTTTTTAAAGGATGAATCTACGTACAATACAACCTTGAAATTTGATTACACAGGTATCTTTGCTACTGATGGTTATATTAATTTGGCTCTTGACGGAGAAAAT
>JAISIJ010000086.1 GCA_031262245.1 Oscillospiraceae bacterium
AGCAAGATTAGTGCAGCAAAATCTCAGAGTTAAGGAAGAATATACATGGCATTTACTTGTAAATTCTCCTAATGTAATTTTCCTGATTGACGCAAATTCTCAATATGTTTTGGGGACGAGTGCTGCAATAGATTTTTTGGGAGCTCTTAATGAAACCAATTCCGTTTTAACAGGGCGAAATTTTCATGCAATATTGGACACTCGTTTCCCCAAGAAATTAGCAACTGTTATATTGGACGCGCTTGACTCACGCGAAATTATTCGCGATATGAGTGTTTCTGTCGACAAAAAGTTTTATAAAATGGACATAATACCGTTTTCAGATTCTAATAATAATTTTATGGGAACCCTTTTATTCCTTAATGATGTGACAGACCTTGTTCTGGCAAAGGAGTCTGCCGAACGCGCAAACCATGCAAAAAGTGACTTTCTTTCAAACATGTCACATGAAATCCGCACACCAATGAACGCGATAATCGGTATGACCGAAATAGGAAAAAACTCAACTGATGCCAAACGTAAAGAGTATGCTTTTAATAAAATTGAAGAAGCGTCAATACATCTTTTGGGCATCATAAACGATATTCTTGACATGTCAAAAATTGAGGCTAACAAGCTTGAGCTTTCGCCTGTTACTTTTGAATTTGAAAAAACAATACAAAAAGTTATAAACGTAGTAAACTTTCGCATAGAGCAACGCAGACAAAAATTATCAGTAAAACTTGATAAAAAAATTCCGAGAGTTCTTTTTGCAGATAACCAGCGGCTCGTGCAAGTAATAACAAATCTTTTATCAAATGCTGTCAAATTCACGCCGGAAGAAGGCAAGATAGGTTTGGAGGCTATTCTTGTTTCAAAAAATTCTGGAAAATGCGTGATTGAATTTTGCATATCTGATACAGGTATCGGCATAAGAACGGAACAGCAAGGCAAACTCTTTAATTCTTTTGAGCAGGCAGAAAGAGGAATAGCCCGACAATTCGGAGGAACAGGGCTTGGACTTTCAATAAGCAAGCGGTTAGTTGAAATGATGGGCGGCTCTATATCTATTAAATCTGAATTCGGACATGGGTCAAAATTTATATTTAATATTTGTGCCGACTATATTGACGACAAAAATACGTCTGAAAAATCTTTTAATATAAAAAATAATATTCTTATCATTTGTGATAAACCTGAATCACGCGATATTTTTATTGAAGTAGCCACAAGAAACGAGTTTGGATGTAAATTTTTTGATAATAAGCAAGATGCACTTAACGCTGTTAAAGAGAACAATATATATAGTTTGTGTATTATAGATATAAATGGAGAAATAAAAAAATGTATCCGAGCAGCGTATAACTTACGCCGACTGCAATTTCATGGAATAATCATAGTTGCGACAGCTGCAAAAGATTGGGCACAATTTTCCGATACCGCAACAGAGGCAGGTATTGACGGATTTTTGCAAAATCCGTTACTGCCATCCGCTGTTGTTGACTGCATTAACGGATTTTTGACTCCAAATTATTATGGTTCCTCAAGCAAATTTTCTAAAGACTGTTTTAGAGGCTTCCGTGCAATGCTTGCCGAAGATGTGGAAGTCAATCGGGAAATTGTTTTGTCGGTTCTCGAAGATACAGGTCTTGAAATTGATTGCGCCGAAAACGGAATAGAAGCAGTCCGTTTATTTGAACAAAATCCCGTATACGATATTATTCTTATGGATGTACAAATGCCGTACGTTGACGGGTTGGAAGCAACGCGTCGTATTCGTGCGTTAAATATTCCGCAAGCAAAAGAAGTACCGGTGCTTGCCATGACAGCAAATGTTTTTCGCGAAGATATTTTAAAATGTCTTGAATCAGGAATGAACGAGCATATAGGAAAACCAATAAATCTTGAAGAATTAATATCAAAGTTAAAAAAATTCTTGTTAAAATAATGCAAAGGCAATGCTTAAACCTAATTTAAACTCTAATACCAAACATGTGCCGATTAGAATATCAGCGGCAATAAAATTACGGATTAGAGTTTTAATAATAGTTTTTAGCAATGCCTTTTTAATTTCATATTTTTTACATTATAAGTAAAATAATTAAAAAAACAAAGGTAAATTTAATAAAAAAAAGGGTTGACAGGACTTTACAACTATGCTACAATGACACCAGTCAAAAATATTTATATTTTTGTAGCATAGATGAAATTTTTAGAAATTTGGCTGGAATAAAACCACCATTATAAGCGAATTATTTTTTATGTAATTTTATTATAAATATTATTTTATTTTTAATTATAATATGAATTTTTGTCGATTTATAAAATATAACAAATATTTAAATCGAATGTAAACTTAATTATTAAAGTCCGAAAAATAAAGCAACTGTTAAGTACATTAAGTAGCTTTATTTATAGAGTTATTATGGTACGTCTTGATTCAGAAACGAAGCCATAAAGAGCAAAAACCTCTCGTTTCTGTGGGTAACATAAATTTACAATGCTACATAAAATTGCTTAAACACTTTTGTTTGTTTTATTCTCCTTTTTCCTCTCTTTATGAGAAAGCACACTGCTTTCTCTCTTTCTTTTTTTTGCTGTATATTGAGTTAATTTAATATACAAATAAAAAACGGCATATAATATGCCGTTTTTTGCGCTGAGTTTAGGTATACTACCTTTTTTCAACAATGAACTTAATTGCGGTTTTTTCAGCACCGTCAACCTCAATCTGGGTAAAGCAAGGAACACAAACCAAGTCAATGCCGTTTGGTGCAACATAACCACGTGCAACAACTATACTCTTTACCGCTTGATTTATTGCGCTCGCACCGATAGCATCAACTTCGGCTGCTTCATTTTTGCGGACAATTGCCGCGATAGCTCCGGCTACCGACTTCGGTGCCGAGTCCTTGGAAACTTTTAAGATTTCCATTGTTCTCCTCCTCGTATTTGGCGTTTACAA
>JAISIJ010000130.1 GCA_031262245.1 Oscillospiraceae bacterium
CCTGACCCCTTTGGGCTTTCAAAAATTAAAGGGGCGACACCCGTATTTCGTCAGAATGATTGGCGACGAGATTGTTCAAGTAATTGCTTTGCGGAGCGAATCGGTAGGAATTATCGGCAAAAGAGCCTTTAACATCTTGGGCGGAATTGCAACGGTTTATCGTCACACAATTGACCTAACCGTAAACCCGAGAGATAACTTAAACTGGCTCAACGAACTGCATTATTTTATACCTGAAGAAAATCCTGACCGCGATTTACTGAATAAAATAATCGTATTTAAATACGGAGAAAACAACGAACAGGAATTGATTAATCAGCTTAATTACTCACTCGACCTGACAAAACAGCTTATGTTACCTAAGTTAGATAAAGTGAAAAATCTTGAAGAGTGTATGAAATTTATTTGTAAATATAGTTATGGTTCAAGTCAATTTATATCTATTTATGAATCTGAAGACTATGGGAATAGTAATCTAAATAATAGTTATATTGATGGTTTATATATTCATAGATTCTTTTCTGCAAAACAATATATAGAATTTTTATGCACTCTTTCCGAAGATTCTTCCGACGATGAAAGTGAAGAACAAAAAGCTAATGCAAAAAACAATATTGAAAAATTATATAACCGAATTAAAAATTTATTCGAAAATTCAAGTAAAATAAACAATGTTGAAATTGAATTAGCAAAACGCAAAATTCGCAATCAAGAAATTTTAAAATCTTATAATTTAATTAAGGAGTAAAAAAATGAATAAAAAATATTTAAAACTTATATCTTGGGTATTGGTATTTACTATGCTGATATTCGATACTGCCGGACTGCCGGTATTTAGAAAAGCAATGGTTTATTCTGCTTCAGTAATGTCTGAAAGTGAAGTTGAAGCAGAGCAAGAAGCATTTGAAGATTCCATTTCAATAGTAAGTGCGGGAAATTGGGGCATATCAAGATATGTAGATAATTTGAGTTGGGGATTTTTTCACTATGAAGTTCAAAAGCATATAATAAAAAAATATGACCCAAAAATAAAAAAAGAGCAAGAAATTATCTTTTCTAAAAATAAGAAAGGCAGAGCAGATTTAGCAGAAGAAATTACTGACCCAAAATCTAGTAATTATGGGCTCACTTATCTATGGGAAGTAAAACCTTACTCATATTCAGTTGACCCTAAGAAAACAAAAGGTGAAAACCAATTGAAAGGTTATGTTGGTACTAAAGATTATTACAGAATCGGAAACACCGACGGAGTTAATATAGAGGCTGATTCTTTTACAGTTGTTATTTCTGAAAAAATAAGTTATAATATAACTTATGAACCTGCAAAAAGCGGATTAATACTTTATAAATTTAAACGTATCAATGTTGACGACAACAAATATCCCCCTACAGCTTTTGATTATTTTAGCACTTACAAAAAGAATAGTTTAGATTTTTCAAAACAAGAGGTTGCAGATGAATATAAGAATAATGAACAAAAGCATATAGAATATGATGAAGGCTGGTTGGGAAAAGTTGCAATTAAAATTATATTAACGATAGCTACGGTTGCAACTGCTTATTATACAGTTGATAATTATTCTTCAATATCGGCATCTGTCAAAAACTTAGCTGCTAAATTTGTTGCAAATAAGACCCCTGAAGCTGCAGCTGAATTTATGGCAAGTATATCGATTTTTATTGAAGATGACCCGATTTTAAAAGGGAAAATATACAATGAATTATTTGAAGAAGGCTATACAAAACAAGAAATCGACAACATAATGGAAGAAATTCAAAGCTATTCTGCCGATATGGACACGGCAACGTCTGCCCAGCCGCCTCGTGACCCGCTCGCAATAGATTTAGGGGCAAGCGGAATTAAACTTACCTCTTTAGCAAACGGTGTGAATTTCGACCTCGACAACAATAATTTTGCTGAAAAAACTGCTTGGATTGGCAATGAAGACGGTTTTCTTGCACTTGACAGAAACGGTGACGGAATTATCAATAACGGCGGCGAACTCTTCGGCGACCGAGTTTTAATGTCAGACGGAGAAATTTCTAAATCAGGGTTTGAGGCTCTCGCAGACTTAAACATCAACGACGACAATGTTATTGATAATAATGATGAAGTCTTCGATAATTTAATAGTTTGGTTCGATGAAAATCAAGACGGAATTTCACAAAATGAAGAATTAAAATCTCTCGAAGAAATGAACATTATTTCTATAAGTCTTAATGTAACGAAAGAGTCAAATATTGACACCGAAACCGGCACTATGGAAGCAGAATATGCTATGGTTACATTTTCAAACGGAAATCAAAGTCGAATAAGCGAATTTTGGTTTCCTGTTAATTCGGCTGATACTACCCAAAACGGAATAAAAACTTCGGGTAATATTCCGTCAATTGCACAGGCTATTGAAAGCGATGAAACCGGCATTTTAGACGAATTATGTGCTTGCTTTGCAAGGGCAGAAGATATTAAAATTAAACGATATTATTTGAAACAAATTCTTTATTTCATTTCAGGTGCAATAGATTTAGAACCCGGCAGCCGCGGCGGAAATATTGATGCCCGTGACCTCAAAGTTATTGAAGAATTTATGGGACGTGAATTTGTCGGAGTTGGCGGTGCAAATCCAAACTCTCCTGCTGCTGAAATTCTCAAAAAAATCTCAACCGATATTGAAAATAATTATTATAATATATTGAATTTGCATGCCGGTTTAGGAGGCTATCTCATATCGGTATATGAAACAACTGACGAAAACGGAACAAAAATTCTTGAAACAGAGTTGTTGGATTATATTATTGAGGATAAAATTGCAGCAGGTGAAAATGTAGATGTTTTGATTTATGACCTCGGTGTATATCTTAAAAATTTTGATTCTCGTAACCAAAGTTCAAATTTTGAAAAATACAAAACGCATTATTCGGCCATTTCGGAGCATTATGCGGAAATTGTCAAGTTATCGGAATCTGCAAATACATACATAGGAACAGATAAAAATGATGTTTTTAACGGCACAAATAATAATGATTTTGTGTTCGGCAAAAGCAATAATGATACTCTTC
>JAISIJ010000135.1 GCA_031262245.1 Oscillospiraceae bacterium
TATACGCCTGACGTTCCATTGCCATAACATCTACTAATCCGTTCTGTGCAGATTTTCTCATTTCCGCAGTAGTAAACGCAACTGCCGGGGCTGTGTCCTGATAAGCCAAAGCGTTCTGACGAGCAGTATCCGACAACGGATTAGACGGGTCGAACATCTTCAGCATTTGTGTAAAACAATTCAAGCCGGTACTGCTTGTATAGGGATTTACATATGCAAAAGACAATTCGTCTGCCATTGCCGCATCTATTACTCCGCCGATAGTGACATCTCCGTGAGATTTGTTGTATTTGTCATAAACGGATTTTTTCATAAGAATTCCGGCGGTATTTCCTGCCGTTTTCTCCTCAATCAGCTCAACAGAATACCCCATAGATTCAATCATTTCAGCCCAAAGTGTATTGGACGGACTGTAAGCCTCAGGTTTATATCCTGCCTCGGAAACGTAAGTTAGAACGTCGCCGGAAGTGATTTTTCGGATACTGATACCGACACTCTTATCATTTACTTCAAAATCACTTGAATTAAACTGCTCTGCGGCATAAATATACAAGTCGTCATAAGGGTTACTTCCGCTTTTTGCTGTTGATTTTTCGGTAGAAGTTGCAATTTCTATAACTATCTCGGCATTTCCTCCGTCAACCACTAACGGATATTCACTTATATCCGCCAACTGACTGACTTCATCATCACTTGAATTTATATCCATTACAGGTTCAACATTAGTTACTTTAATTTTACTCAAATATGCTGATAATTCTTCTACTGCTTCTTTTGAAGTCAAAGGTCCGTCTGCTTTTGAACAACCGCTCATTACAAGACCCAAACTCAATATCGCTGACAAACTTATCTTACTTAACTTTTTAATCATCTGATACTCCTCTTAAACTTCGCTTGAAAGCATTTATCCAGCCCTCAATTTCATCCGAAGACTGGGGCAGAACTCTATGCTCATCTATAAAAACTCTTACCATTTCTATCAGTCTATCTAAACTCGGAAATAACAAATTATTTTCTTCCAAAGACTTAATTATAATTTTTCCGAATTCTTCATACCCCGGGTCGTATGGTTCAAATATAGTGTTTTCGCCGGTATCAAATACTATTCCGTAGTTTAGAATTTTGTGGAAGTTGCCGCACATATTTTGTTCCGCGGAAGAGAATATGTCCTCCATATATTTAACCATAGACCCTGCAGCGTTTGCCTCCAGCAGTGCTTTTAGTCGTTGACGGCGTTTAGCCACAGCATCTAACTGACCGATACATTTTTCTAAATCCGCAGTTACATTCCCGGAACAACGTGCTTGCAAACCGTAAAGACCTTCTCTCACACCGTCTATGTTATATTGCCCGGTTTTCTTATCGTGCACTTTGTTTCGTTTCATCTCTTCTTCTTTAGCTGTTTTTTCAACATCCAAAGCTCTTTGTTTTTGCTTTTCAAGAATTTTGCGTTCGTTGTTACGCTTTATTCCGATTTTAATAAAATACGCAATAAAGCTTACGGCTGATATCAGGACAGGTATAAACGACAATTTGAATAATAAATTATAATCTCGTATGCCCTTTGATAAAACTATCTCTGTCTTGCATAAAAACATTATAATAGGAAAAATCGCAAAAAAAAGTGTTACTACCACACTTGCAATTATTGTTTTCACCTTATCTGTCACCAAATTTCGGAATAAATTTTTCAGTTATTGCTCCGCTGATTAAATCTTGCATTTTTTCATTCGGGTCTTGACAATATAGTAAATCTTGTAAACGTTGAAATAAATTCAATGTCAACGCTCGCCGGATGCGCCGTCGCACCGCCGATTATCGGTGCAGTCATTCCGTTTTTTTAATGAAAAACGGAATGACTGTATTGTCAAGTTCTTTTTTATTATTCTTTCGTTTCAAGCAGTTTTGCTTTTAAACTCTCTTCGAGTTCCGCTAATTTTGCACTCGCCTCAACACGTTTAGCTTTACCTTCACGTTGAATATTATCAATGCTGTCAATGGTATTCAAGAGTTTTTCGTGGGTATACTGCAAAGTTTCAATATCAACAATGCCCCTTTCAGCCTCTTTGGCAATATCTACAGTTGTCATTTCCAATCTGTCTGCATTTTCACGCAACAGAGTATTTGTAAAATCACCCACAGCTTTTGTTGCCTCCAAAGCCTTAGCGGCATCTTCGGTAGCTAAAAATATAACCATTTGGTTTTTCCATAAAGGTAACGCATTTGATACGGTAGATTGAATTTTTTCAGCCAAAACCATATCGTTATTCTGAACCAATCGTATTTGCGGTAACATTTGTAAGCATACGGTTCTTGTAAGTTCAATATCCATTAAGCGTTTTTCAAATCTGTCAATTTGTTGTAAAAGGTCATTTACAGCTTGTGCATCCAACTGTTCGCCGCTTGCTTTTGCTTTTTCACGCAGTTCAAGCAATTCTCCGTTTTTTACTTCTTCGAGTTTCAATTTCCCTGCCATACAATAACCCATTAACTGACGGAAATATGCTCCGGTAGAATCGAAAAGTTTATCTAACATTTCCGAATCCGCATATAATTTAAGTTGATGTGCCTGTAATTCATCGGCTATATGCTGAATGGAATCTGCTGCTGTATCATACTTGATTTTAAGGTCGGCAATAAAGTTTTTACCGTTTTGAAATATTCCGAAAAATCCTTTTTTCTTTTCTGTTAAATCAAAGCCTTTTAAGTCTTTTACAAGGTCTTTCAGAATTTCGCCGACAGCACCCAAATCTTTATTGCGAACGCTTGCAAGCACTTTGTCGGAATATTTATTAGCCTCTTTTTGGGCACTTTCTCCGAAACGACCTATAGCTGTTATATCGTGTATATTTATTTGCGACACCAACGCTCTGACTTCGTTCTCTTCCTCAGGTGTAAGTTGGCTTAACCCCTTTTCAATTTCAGAAACCTCGGTCGGCTTTAATACTACAGTTGTTTCTTCTGCTTTATTTACTTCATTGCTTTCTGGTGTTGCTTCAAGTTTTAACCCTAAACTCATTGAATTATTCCTCCTAAAAAATTAAAATTTATATATTAAGAGCCTTTTGCTCCTAACCGTAATGTGTAAAATTCGGCAGCCGGTGCCGAAATAATGTAAAGCTAATTTGAGTTATTTATTGTTTTATGTTTATATACCTCTTAAACACATATCGGTATGCAACTCCCCACGGAGAAACATACTAATAAAATATTATAAGCAACTTCCGTAACCCAAATATTTTAAGGATTTCAATCAGTGGATAGTATTAAGTTGCTATGTTAAAAAAGAGATATATGTAAATACAATAGTTAAGTTTTAACTGTACAACCTCTGCAAAACACCACAACAGAATTCTCCCTTATAAGCCTAACTACTTCACTATACTATATTTTTCAACTCAAGTCAAGTTTTTGAATGTGAAAATTAGCTGAAAATTTTTAGTTTTTTGGTTTTCTGATAGTTTTAGGGAACAGCACCTCTCGAAGTTCTTTTTTTAATATCTGATAGTTTTAGGGAACAACACCTCTCGAAGTTCCGTAGATGTCGTTGCAGTTGGCGGTTTTGCTGACATCGTCACGACTGGTGTGTTATTTGTCTGATTATAACAAATTGTTTTTAGGGTTGGGTAGTTTAAAAAAATAAGTAATTAAAAATTAATAATTACTAATTACTAATTATTAATTGCGTTTTCCGCAT